>JAGRMX010000059.1 GCA_020441025.1 Leptospiraceae bacterium | reverse complement strand
ATCGCGGCGGCAATCAACCGGTACGCAATGATCGTACCGGGCGCGTGGAAATCACTTCGCAAAATCACGGTTTCGTAATCGATCCGGAAGAAACGGCGATTCAAAAAGGAGTTCAGGTAACGCATGTGAATCTGAATGATAATACCGTGGAAGGATTTCGCGATCAGCATAAACCGTTGATGTGCGTGCAATACCATCCCGAAGCGGCGCCCGGACCGCATGACGCCGCGTATCTGTTTAACGATTTTTTTCAGATGGTGGATGAATACCAACGTAACCGTTAATGCGCCGGCGGTAAAAACGCCCGGCAGCGGAGCTGTCGTTTCCGGCACGGAAAACGATGCTCCGGCATTTTATATCCGCAACATTCCCATTCACGGGCGCTTATTTCTCGCGCCCATGGCCGGATTTTCCGACGGACCCTATCGCCTGCTATGTCGTCGGCTGGGCGCCGCCTTTGCCTTCACCGAGTTTATCAGTACCGACGGTGTGCGACAGGGGCGACGCGAAGTCTGGCAACGTCTGCGCTTTCGGGATCAGGAACGGCCCGTAATTCTGCAACTGTTCGGTAACAATCCCGATGTGATGCTGTATTCCGCCCGGTTGATCGAAGAAATGCAGCCGGATGTAATCGATATTAATATGGGTTGTTCGGTGCGGGCTATCGCGCACAAGGGCAGCGGAGCCGGCATGTTGCGGGACCCCCTGCGGACCGGTCGCATTATGGAGCGCCTGGTCCGCCACCTGCATGTGCCGGTAACGGCTAAAATCCGATTGGGCTGGGATGCCGCCTCCCGCAACTATCTCGAAATGGCCCATGTGCTGGAGAGCAGCGGGGTTGCGATGATTTCCGTGCATGGACGCACGCGCGCCCAGGGTTATGGCGGACAGGCCGACTGGGAGGCCATCGGAGAAATTAAGGCCCGGTCGAATGTACCGGTGCTGGGTAACGGCGATGTGACTTCTCGGTCCATGGCGCTCGAACGGCGGCGCCAGACCGGAGTGGACGGCATTCTGATCGGCCGGGGTGCCATGGGCAATCCCTGGATATTTCAATCCGATCGGCAGGACGGGCAGTATCGACCCGATCGCCGCGCAGTACTGGATACCATGCAGGCGCATTTACGAGACATGCAACAATGGTACGGAGAACGAGGGCTGATGCTTTTTCGCAAACACGCCGCGCGTTATCTGGATCGGATCGAAACTCCGGCCGCGACGCGCCGCCGATTGTTGACCGGTACGGATCCGGAAGAGTTTGTGGATATATGCCTTGACCTGCGGGACGCTCCGGGGTGCTAATTCAGCCAATGTATTCTGCGCGGTTAAAAATTCTGTCAATCGGCCTGCTGATTCTGGTCGGTCTGCCGTTCTGTAACAGTGCCACTGCGGAGCGCGGAACGGTGCCGGAAAACGTTCGCGTGCGCAATGAGAAAGAGGAATCGCTGCGGGCGGAGTTAGAGTCGACCACCGTGTTGGCCAATCAGGTGCGATTGGTGGTGGGCGAAATTTCCATAACCGATGTGGATATTCAACAACTGGTGGAGCAACTCCAGAGAAGTCGTGAAACCGGTAACCTGCGCGATAAGGCCATCGACATTTTAATTGAACGGGCCATTGTAGAAATTGAAGCGCGCCGGGAGACCATCATTGTCAGTGATGAGCGCGTGCAGAACGAATTGAATTTTCGTCGGCAGGCCATGGGTGTCACAGATCAGGAGCGCTTCCAGGAACTGGTTGAAGAAGAAACCGGACTGTCTTTTGATGATTGGGTGGAAGATGTGCGCTACCAGATTGTGAAACGCCAGCTCACGCAAATAGTACTCACGGTCGAGCAACCCACCGAAGACGAAGTGCGCGATTTTTATAATGCCAATCGGGCGCGTATGGGTAACGAGGTTAGCTATCGGGAGATTGTGCTGGTGCCCCGCAGCAACGATATTCGCGAGGAAGCGCGGGTATCGGACGCGGCCAAAGAAATATGGGGTCGCGTTACGCGCGATCCGTCCGCGTTTGCCGAAGTGGCCCGCACATCGCCCGCCAATCGTTCACCGCAGAAACCGTACGGCGGATTGGTGGGCTATACAGGAATCCATGAGATTGCCGATCGCAATCGCATTCTGGCGGGTGTCCTGCATAACCTGAGTCCCGGCCAGGTATCGCGTATCTTTCGCGACAATTACAATCGATATTATATCGTAAAGCTGGAAGGAAAGCGTCCCATTCCCTATGATAAGATGCGTGAGATCATACGCCGTCGTCTGTATTTTGAAAATGAAGAAAAGGCTTTCGATATATGGCTGGAACGACGACGCAAAGAAATTTCCATACGTTATATTGAATGAGAGTCAATTCGCTCCTTTTATCATGTATCGATTGGGGGCCAGACCATTACCGGTATGCATTGCAATTCGATTCGTTTCACCGCTTTCCATAGATTTCTTTCACCCGGGGAAAGCGCTTGAGTAATTCTGCGTCGAATGTCTCACCCGCGGCCGTATTGGTTGCCTGTCGGCCGGTAGCGCATGTGCGCGATCGCACACTCGTGGCCATGGCCCTTGAGCGCCTGCGATCCGTATTCGGCGCGGATTGTCCGGTCTATGTAACTCATATGGATCCTCCGACTTCCGCAGCTGGGTCGATTTCGGAAACATCCCATACGAATGCCATCGCTTCCGAACGCGATTGGTTGGGAACGCAGGCGGTTACATCTCTCCCGGAAACAGATTTATTGGCGGCTCTGCGTATTCTGATGGAACGGCATACCGAAGATCGGGATGACAGCCTGGCTTTGTTTTACGATTGGTATCCGCTGCTGGATGCTACGCTGACCGGATCGGTTTTCGAGTGGCACCGTACATACCTGGCGCATTTTACTTATGGTGAAAACCTGCCGCTCGGGCTGGCGCCCGATTTCTGTTCGCGCGAATTTCTGGAAACGGTTCCGGCGGAAGTGCGCATCGATGATCTGCGGGCCTATGTTTTCAAACACATCGATCGTTATGATGTGGAAATCTTTTTTCAACCGCCGGACCTGCGCCAGTATCGACTGGATTTCAGCATGGCCTCGGCTCGTTCACAACGGCTGGTGCGGGATGTTCTGGCCACCGATGCGCAATTACAATATAAGGGATTGGGCGATTATTTACTTAAATATCCGGAGGTAATGCGTCCTTTTCCGTCCTGCCTGGAAATTGAACTGAGTGCCGATACGGACGGACTGGCGCCGGTGTTTTATCCGACGCTCGACGCCGGAAAAAGCAGAAGTGGCGCGCACCTCGAAATGAGTCTGATTGAAAAGCTTATTCAGGAAATTGAAGCGCACGCATTGGTCGATGATCTGAGTATTATTCTGGGTGGACCGGGAGAATGCGGGTTGCATCCGAATTTTTTGGAGATCGTGCATCGATTGGCGGGCAGCGATAGCGTGCGACAGTTATTCATTGAAACGTACGGTCTCGCGCTGACTCCCGAAATGCAAACGGCGCTCAATGAGATCCCCGCCGCGGAGAAAATTCAATTGATCATTAGATGCAATACGTTGCAGGCCGATCGTTTTTCGGCCCTGTATGGCGTGGATCGTCTGGCGCAGCAGCTGCAACATGTTCAGGCTCTGGAAGCGCGCACGGATTTACGATATACCGTGTACGCCGAAATGCTGCGTATGGAAATCAATGCGGACGAAGTGGACGATCTATTTGAGCGCTTTAAGGAGACCGGCATTCAAGTTTTACTGGCGGCGTACAATCGATTTGCCGGTAGACTGCCGGAGCGGCGTGCGGCGGACCTGACCCCACTGCACCGCGATTTTTGCTGGCACCTGGCCCGGGATGTGTATATCAACGCGGAAGCAAAAATACCGCTCTGTAAACAGGATCCGTACGCGCTGGGTCCGATGGTTATGGATTTCCACACGTCCACATTAATGGATTACTGGCAGCATACCCTGGCGTGGCATGCGGCTTCCGTGCGCGGCCGGCACGAATCCATTCCCATGCCCTGTCTGCAGTGTGATGAGTGGTACACCTTTAACGCCTGAATGTGCGTTGCGTAGCGCTGCGCCTGCTTGTCTGCAAACCATGGCCGCAGTAGTACGTCGTATTTATTCCAGGATCAATCCGCGTTCTTCCGGAGTGGGCAGCCGACAGGACTCTTTCTGGCCGAACCATTCATAACGATGGCGCGCAATCCAATCGTATACACCGTCCCGTAACGGACGCGGAATCAAATACAACAGCACACTGCAACGCCAGAAGCCACCAAGGCGTTGGCCGATGCGAATAAAAGCCTGCGATTTCTGAACCGGTCCGCGGGCATCATAATAGGTCATCGAATCGAGATCCTTGATCATGCGTTCGGGCAGCAATCCGGCCGCCGTTTCACCCTGCAATGGTGCGTAACGCAAACGACGATGTCGATCTTCCAGCATCAGATAGTCGACGGATTGATTGCACAATCCGCAAAAACCATCAAAGAATACAATGGCCCGGTCCGGCTCTGGATTTGAACGGCTTGCTTCCGCGTCTACGGCGGAATCACCATCCTTTGTGCTGGCCGAATCCTTCTGGCTCTTCGGGAGTGCGTCCGCCTTATAATTCTGATGGTTATCGCTTCGTCTTCCGAACCGAAAGGCATCGGCGGTTGCTACCAGAATGAAAAAGCAAAACAACGGTATTCCGGCGACGCATGCGGCATCATAAAATTGATAGAGCAGGGCCGCACTCAGGGCGATTCCCACCCAGCCGATCAGTGTGGAAATGACCGGGAGGTGCCAGTTGGCCGGTTGCGCCGGTCGCTCGAAGGGGCGTCCGGGCAACAAAACTCCGCTTAAAGGCGTGAAAATCAGGGGGATCAGTAAAAAAGCAGGCAGCACGTAGAACAGCACAAATGTGCGCAGTTCAAAATCGGACCAGGCTGTCAGGACGAGGGGCATTGCGTGCGATTCACTCGCAGGTCCATAAATTAGAACCGGCATGGTAGAGATTATTAGATATAATAGAAGAAAACCGGCCAGATAACGACGACGAACGCCGGCCGCCATTAATATGGCGCCCAGGGCCATGATACCGGCCAGCACACGATTGGCCAGGGGCAGGTCTACGAGGGGACCGTATTGGGTCCCGGCGTGATATACAAAGCCGGCCAGGCAGACCCCGGCGAAGATGCGATACAGGGCGAAGCGGGTGGGAGAATACAGGCCCATTGTTATATTAAACAAAAAGCAGGGTCGGAGGAAAGGCAAGGAAAGTCTTAACAATTTTTATGGTTGGACGATAGGAAAGTATGCACATCCGAACCGGCATATTCATCCAGGCTCGCAGCAATTCTTCGCGCCTGCCGGGTAAAATCTATTCGGGCATTCCGGATCCGGCCGCTCCGGCGCAGTTAGAACACATCTACTGGCGATTGAGCAGCGTGGGCGCGGATGAATTGGTAGTTTTAATTCCGGAAAACGATTTTATTCTACGCGATTGGTGTCGGCAACACGGAATGGATGTGTTCACCGGATCCGAACTCGATGTCCGCGATCGTTATCGAGCGGCGGCCCGCCATTATGGAGTCGATTTGATCGTCCGCGCGACCGGGGATAATCCCTGTGTGGACCCGGAGGTCGCGGCGGATACGATTCTCAGTCTGTTGAAATACGATGTGGATCTATTCTCGTATTCCAATCTACCGTTGGGCGCGGCCGTAGAGGCGTTCTACGCTCACGCTCTGCACAGTGAAATTGTCGCGGCGGACGCGGTTCAACGCGAGCACGTGAGCTTGCATATCAAACACAATCCCGATGTTTTTCGCGTACGTCATGATCCGCATCCGCTGATGGAAGAGTTTTACGGTATCGATGTCATGCCCCGCCTGACGGTGGATACGTCCGCCGATCTCAGCGTGATTCGCTATGTCTTCTCCGAACTGGGCTTTGAATTCAGCACAGCGGACGTACTGCGACTGTTCAGCCGACATCCGGAACCGTTTCGAATCAATCAAAACATAGCGCAGCGCGAATTCGCCATCAGCCAACCTCAAAGAATTACCACCACTTAGGCCGGTGATGCGGTCCGAACGCAGGGTTCATATCATCAGCGCCGGGGGGGCCGAACTGGGCAGCGGCCATCTGGTGCGTATGCGTGAACTCCAACGCCGATTGGATGAACAGCATGTGCGAGTGGAGATCATCGCTCCCGATAACGTATCACACAATGCCTTCGACACGGACCTCTTTATTCTCGACGCCCGCGACATCGACCCACGGCCTTTTGCCAGGCGCGCTCCGGTGCTGGCGCTGGACAATCGGCATGCGGAACGGCCAGGGTTGGAAACATATACGGCGGCCAGGTTCAAAAAAAATACGTCGGGCTCAGATGAATTCCAATACTCAATTCAGAACATACAAGCACAGGCCTCGAGCTATCCGGAATGCAAATTTCCGATCGTTTTTGTGGATACCATTCCGCATCCACAGGCCGATTTAGCCGACACATTGCGTAATGCGCTGCTATTTGAATTAGATTCGGCCGAAACGAATCTGCAACAACGCCGGACCGATCGTCTCTCGCTGTTCGTGTATGCCGGTGACTGGAAAAACAAGGCCGTGCACTCTTTCTTTACGAGGCTGATTGACGAAAACGTTCATTACGATTGGCATATCTGCGGGCGGTTCGTCGATACATGGCAGGCCGGTCCGCAGGTGCGTCTCAGCACCCACCTGGAGCGGCCCGCATTTGTGCAGGCTCTGCGTTCTGCCGATCTGATCTGGACGTATTTCGGTATCACCATGCTGGAGGCCTGGTATTTGCGCAAGCCGGTGGTCCTGTTCGCGCCGGGAGACAGCGAACATGCCGTGCTCGGCGATTACTTACAGCAGGCCGCCCGGATTCCTTTTATTTCGATTGGTACCGATATTGACACGGCGCTGGCAAAAGCGCTCCGTCAGCTGCAATCGCAGTCCCGGTCTTTACCGGCGCAGATACCGGACGGCCGCGGTTTTCAAAGATTGCTGGATCAGATACACTTGCTTCTGAAACCGCACAATGCATAGTTGTTCATTAGAATCACTGGAATCAGTGTCTGGCGCAAGGTTGTTTGAGTTGTGGTCGGATAGAACTGATGGATACAACTACCACAAGTATGGACCACAGGAGTTCAACGATGAGCGCGGTGAATAGCAAATCCAATCGTACGAGGACAATCCGTTACAGTCTTACGATCATTATTGTCCTATTGCTCGTGGCACCCGCAATCGTGGCGTACGTTTTTACGAATAAGGCCCTGTACCCGGCCTGGGCCATGGGATTCACCGATTGTCCTGAAAGCCGGGAAGCGGGCTGGGGGCCGAACTGTGGCAATGTTCGCCTGCAAAACAATTATATTTTCGAAGAATTAAGCATTCCTTCCGCCAATGGAACCAATGTGCCCGCCTGGTATTTTCCGGCAGCGGCCAATGCGAATGTCGATCGAACCCAACACTGGTCTCCGCTGAATGTAACGTCCGACGAGGCGCTCCAGGAGAACGCCGCCGTATTGGAGTTTTATCGCAATCTGAAACCCGGCACTGGACCGGCAGTGCGGTATCCGAACGGTCGCTATGCGGCTTTTTTCGTGCACGGTGGCGGAGCCGATCGACGTCAGGGCTATCGCTACGTACCTTTTTTTACGCAACGCGGTATCGATTTTTATGTGTTCGATATGATCTGTCATGGTGAGGCCGACTGTCCGGTGCAGGGCCTCTCGTTCGGGCAGCGGGAACACCGCGATGTGCTGGCGGTTTACCGACATCTGGCTGATCGGTACCAGGGAATCGTCGCGACGGGGACATCGGTCGGGGCCACCGCGCTGCTTGTCGCTTTGCCGGATATGCCCCGGGTCCGGGCCGTAATCGTAGAAAATCCCATGATCGGTATCGGCGATTTTGTGCGCGATACTCCCGCCGCTCCGGCCCTGTTCCCGGACTGGTATCGGAAGGTGTTGCTGAGCGTGCTCCTGACCCGGGGACGATTTGATGGTCTGGCCACGGCTTCCAACAGTCTGGGCGTCGGTCTCAATACGCCCATTCTTTTCATTCACAGTCAGCAGGATAGCTTGAATCCCTGGCAGCACAGTGTCACTCTGCATGATTTGCATGCCGGTCCGGCGGAGCTCTGGTTGCTGCAATCGGGTGGCCATTCCCGGCTGTGGAATGCCAATCCGGAGCTTTTTGAGCGGCGCATGTCCGCTTTTCTGCTTACCCATCTGCGTTAGAGTGTTTTGAAGTATTCCAGAACAATGGTCGCCGGCCATTTTGCGGTCGCTGACTGTTATCCTGATGCGTGAACTCCGTCAAATTCCGCCTGATTGCAACTCGTAAATGGTCAGAGGGCCTGTCCTACTCAGATTGGGCTTTCCGGACCGGTTTCTGAATTCGCTTCCACCCCAAAAAAATGACTGGAAATGGAATTAAAAATGGATTATGTCACATAAGGCTGCCGATAGAAAAATCGTCAGCTGACTGAGTCCATGTAAATACAGTTTGACGTGTAGCGGCGCACCAAAAAAATGGCTAAAAAGTGTGCGGCGCACAATAAAATCCTGCCGATAGAACAAGCAGGAGGGGTATCATGCAAAATCGAATGGCACTGAATCAACAGAAACAAGCCCTCAGCAGCGCATTCAGCGGTCGCTTCAGCCGAATGCTGTTAAAAAAGCGGTACCTGATTCCGCTCTTGGCCAGCTTGCTGGTGTTTATGGTCCGATTGGAAATGATAGAGGTGGAAAATCCCACCCGCGATCAGGCCCGATTGGAAGAATACCTGGTGACCCTGTACGGCGCCGGTATTCCTGAAGCCGAGCGTAAACTGGTCATTGAAACCATCGTGGCTAAAGGCCAGGATCTGGAAGTCCCGTATACCTTTCGGATCGACGGACGGAAGGTGAATCGCACTTTCCTGTTGGCGGCTTATATAAAGACCGAGTCGAATTTTCGTCGGTATGCCCGCTCTACTTCCGATGCCCGGGGCTACATGCAGGTCAAGCCCATGACCGCCGCCTGGTTGGACCAGCGCAGCGGACGACCCAATCGAGTGGAGCAGATGTATGATACCCGCCTCAATATCAACTATGGTGTCGAGTATTTGAACTATCTGATGACGGAAGTGGATGACCCGCGATTGGCGGCTCTATCCTATAACATGGGTCCCAATAACGTGAAGCGGGGTTACTTCGAGGAGCAGTACTGGCGTAAAATTTTGCATGTGTATCGCCAGTTGCAATCGGGGTCTTTTCGCAACCGGCCCGTACGGTAACTCTTCCGGCAACGTACGATTCGAAAGCCGCATTCTGGAACATACCGGCGGTGGGTCATTGTACGACCGCCGTAGTTCACGCACGCGTGAACTCAATCGCCTGTAAATAGCGGTATGGTCCAATACCCGCACTCTGCCATCCACGGCGGTGCAACTCCCGCCCCAGTAACCACAGGAAAAAGCCGTGGCTATAAACCGCCAGGTGAGTGTGTTCCCGGCAACGCGTTTCAATCAAATCGGCGGCGGCCTTGACGCGCAATCTGGTGGCCGGTCTTCGTTCCGCCGATCGCATCCAGCCCGTCAGCCATCCCAGACGGGTGAGGGTCAATAAAATCAGAGTGGGTAGACGCAAACCGGTCCAGCGAAAACGGGCCAGAGGAACTTCGCGCAATAAAGGAGAGATTTCGATCTGATCTATCGGCCAATCGGAATAAAGGGCGGCGGTCTCCAGCGCACGGGGTAAATCGGAGGCAATTGGCCGGGCCTGAATTTTGCCCGTTAATTGCTCCCGATTCCAGGTGGGGTGCAACCCCGCCTCATCGTAGGCGTCCAGCAGCGCGTTTAATTCACCCGCACGCAACCACTTCCAGGGCGTGTGACTATAACGCAGAGTGGGACGGCCATGTCGCACCAGCGTGACGCATTGTCGTGTGCGGTCCTGTGAGGGCGGTGTACTGGTTGGTTGCCGGGTAATCGATTCGATGAGTGATACTCCAGATGAACGCGTTATTCCGGACGTTGCATGCGATCGAGTACCTTATCCAGTTCACTCATATCGCCGCCGCCGGATTCGGCCGCCGGCATGTCGGACAGGTCGTAGGCGTCCAGCTTTTTGTTCAGAGCCTCGATGTGTTGTTGCAGGCGTTCGCGCATGCGCCACCAGAGATTCACGCGATGCCGCTCAATTAAGTCCAACTGACTGTACGATTTCCGACTCATGGAACCGATATGCCGGCATTGAATTTTAATGGCAAATGAAAATGCGTTTAATATGGATTACTCCGGGTGGGACTCGGTAATGCGACCGGAGCTGAGTTCAATCGTTTTGATTACGTCGGAATGACAGACCACCCGCGATCCGTTCGCCGGACCTTCCATACCGGTCCACCAGCCGCCTTCATTCTTCAACAAATCCAGCCAGAATGAAAACAGGTAAATGCGACCGTGCTCATTTTCAATGACCAGTTCTCGGAAGAATACGGGCAACTGGCCGTAAATGTTAATCGGTTCCTGCCCGGCGATGCTGATTTCAAACTGACTGACATCGAACTGATATACGGCGCCTTCTTCTTTCTGATTGATGACCCGTCCCTGCCAGCGCTTTATTTCGATCTGTTCGATATCGCGCACCCGGACCACCTTTTCGTACTCATTGTCCTGGTGAACATGCCGAATGATGATTGTTTCCGGCGCTCGAATTTGAAGAGTACCCCGCACCTCGCGTCCATCACCACGTCGTACGACCGCACGAAACGATTGAGTCGGCCATTCGGTTTGTGCGGGCGCGTTTGAGTTCCCGCCGGCGGAATCTTCCGAATGCTCGGTTCCGTTCATGTGTCGCGCATCGGTGGTACGCATGGCGGCACCGTTGCGAGAAAGTTGGTCGGCTACGTCCTGATCGGATTCGGAGTTGGCCATCAAGGGCGTGGTCAGCGCCGGAGCCAGGCAACAGATCAGCATAATGCCGAGCCGGCGCGTCAGCCCATGCGGTTGAACGAGTGCAAAATTCATGGTCTTCGTTCCTGGTAGCATGTATTATATTTTAAATAATCTATGTGAAGCATTCCGATCCTTCTAAGGCGATCGCTTTTAACCGCATGACCGATCGAATTCGACGGTTTGTCGCGTATTAAATCAAACCTCGCAGAGATGAGCCGATGCGTTCCACGTTATTGGCGGTCAGCCCCGGATACAACGGAATGCTCACGCCGCGTTGGTACAGTCGTTCCGTATTGGGAAACTCCATGCGCGGCAATTCCAGTAAATGATGCAACGGAGTTTCCACAGCACGGGTGATTCCGATTTGTAGAGATGTGAAATAGCGCTGCACTTCGTCGAATGCGCGATTGAATACCACCGGAAATTTTAAGTACGCGTCCACGTCGGGTTCTCTGAAAAAGGTCTCATGTGCCGTAGTGCGCAACGATTCCAGATACTTCATGCCGATTTTCTTGCGACGGGATAGAGTAATGCCCAATCGCGATAGCTGATCCAGACCGATGGCCGCCTGAAAGTCTTCCAGACGATAATCATAAGCCAGCGATCCTTTCTCCCGTTTGGCGCCGTAACGTAACTGGAACATGCGCTTGTACAGTTTTGAATCGGGTGTGACCACCATGGCGCCGTTTCCGGTTGTGATTAAATCGTATTCCGAAAAACCGCACACGGCGGCATGACCGGACTTGCCGAAAAACTCACCATCCCGATCCGAGCCCACCAGCCCGGTAAAATCTTCTATGATGCGCACATTTTTTTCACGCAGAACGGCGGCATCCACAGTGGCGGGA
>JAGRMX010000599.1 GCA_020441025.1 Leptospiraceae bacterium | reverse complement strand
TCGTCAGCGAACACGGCGCCGATTTTTACGGTCAACCTTTGAATGCCGGTACAATCACCCTGGAAAAAAGCGCACAGCGTATACCGCCCGTTTACGAGTGTACAATCGACGGCCGGTCGGAAGAGCTGGTGCCATTGCGGGCCGGTGAATCGGTAGCCTGGCGGATTGTGGAGCGCACCGGTTAATCCGGCGGAATTATTGTTTTATGGCGATCTGGTCGAAGCTATTTTAGCTGGTCCAATCGACTGAATTCAGTTTGCTTTTATAATTCCGATTCCAACGGCAGCCATAAGCATTCTTTTAAATGCGTGGGCAGTGTGCGCTGAGAGAAATATTCCGCTTTGAGTTCGGTGCTTTGCGCCTGGTCTTCCAGAAATATCGATTGCATACGGTCGGCAATGCGCGCATCGTAAATTGCGACATCGCTTTCAAAATTGATTTCGAAACTACGTCGATCCACATTGCTTGTCCCGATGATCGTAAGCTCATCATCGAACAAAGCCGATTTGGTGTGAATCAGCCGCGGGTTATAAATATAAACCCGCACTCCGGCATACAATAATTCCTGAATGTGTTTGTTGCCGGCGTATATCACCGGAAACTCCTGTACGTAACGGGGATGGGGCAAAAGTAAACGTACGTCCACTCCGCGCAGTACGGCTCGCTTCCAGGATTGGATCAAATCATCGGGCGGAACAAAGAACGGCGTCGTAATCCATATGCGGCGGCGGGCGGCATTGCTGGATAGTATATACATTTTATAAATCGATTGGAAGCCGTCGTTCGGCGAATTGAAAATCGGCGCGACCAAGGCGGTTGTGGCCGGAAATTCGTGTCGAACAAACGAGACATTGTCGGCGTCATTGAGACTGATTTCTTCCCGGGCATCTCTGTTTTCAATCGATGAATTTCGGTGTGCGCTATCGGTCTCGTCGATATTGTTGCGCAGGGCGTACAACTCATCGGGCTTCAAATTCGATTGATGCGCGTCGTCAGCGACCAGGCCCTGTCGTTGCCAGTTGCGTTGAAAATGATCGTGCATTTCCCAGGCCGCCGGTCCTTCCAGGTGCACCTGCAAATCGGTTACATGCTCGTGATCTCCGGTGCCGCGCCACCAGGCGGCCACGCCCCAACCACCGGTAAGGGCCTGTCGCTCGTCCACAATCAACATGCGGCGATGCGTGCGTACATTGAACTGCCAGGGCATAAGCAGGGAAAAGGAATTGAAGTATTTTAGTTGCACGTTACCCGTAATCAGATGATCGGCCAGTTCGTCGCTGAAATACAAATCGCCCCAGTCATCGATTAAAAGGCGTACCGGTACTCGCTCTCGGGCTTTTCGAATCAGCGCGTTAGAAATCAACCGACCCGCGCTGTCATCGTAATAAATATACATTTCCAGATCTACGCTGGAGCGAGCGCCGGCAATCATGAAGAGCATCTGATCGAACGTTTCCCGGCCTCCGCGAATCAATCGCACTCGATTGAGCGCCGGGGGAGCATGTATGTTCAGCCGTTCGGCGAGGGACTGAAACGCCCGGCTATTCGGAGCAGGCAAACTCTCGCGATTGTATAATTGCGTAAAATGCGCGGGCAATCCCGAGCGACAACCGCCGAATAACATCAAGGCAAACAAAGCAACCAGATGCGCTTGATGAGATTTGAATAAAATCATAATTTTTGGAAATTTGATTCCGATACGAATAGAGCAATTGGAAACATTGATAACATTTCAATGCACGTTCTGCTACGGCATGCATATAAAAAAGGCCGCCTCCCCGGCGACCTTTTCTGTCGATTTTAGAGTCGATTTAATTAACCGGTCTTTACCGGTTCGGTGAGCGAAGTCTTCACATAGGTGCGATTCATGTTGGCGATAAACTGCACGCTGATTTCTTTCGGGCAGGCCGCCTCGCATTCATAATAGTTGGTGCAATTGCCGAAGCCCTCTTCATCCATTTTGGCCACCATGTTCTGCACCCGACGGGCCTTTTCAACCTCACCCTGCGGCAATAGATTCAAATGCGATGCTTTGGCGGCTACAAACAACATGGCCGAGGCGTTCTTACAGGCTGCGACGCAGGCGCCGCAACCGATGCACTGGGCCGCATCCATGGCCAGATCGGCGGTGTCTTTGCCGATGGGAATCTCATTGGCGTCCGGCGCGCTGCCGGTACTGACGGAAATATAGCCGCCGCTCTGAATAATGCGATCAAACGAACTACGATCGACGATTA
>JAGRMX010000598.1 GCA_020441025.1 Leptospiraceae bacterium | reverse complement strand
CGCGTAGCATTGAAACGGAAGCCGGACGCGCGGGGCAACCGCGGGCAGTTATGAAGCTGACATTTACCGGACTGGATCTGAATGCGAATTGTTCCGATGGTTACTTTGCCATGCGCTCGCCAGAGCAATCACCGTCCAGAATACGACCACTACCTCATCATCCTGAAAATAGCATTGCGCTATTCCGGCAATAAAGAAGGCCAGGCAGCCGCACAATAACAGAGCCGTTCGATAATCGGACGGACGGCCCGTATGTGCCGATAGCAGCATCCTCTGAATAATCAGATAGACCAATCCGAGGAAACTCAACCCGGCGGGAATACCGCCGATTACACTCAAATGCAGGACATCGTTGTGGGCGTGTCCGTCGGGAGTATTCTTAAAGAAATATAACAAATCGGGATGCGCCAGTAAATACTGATCGCGCCAGGCCAGAGTGGCTGCTTTAAAATTGCCGGCCCCCACGCCCAGAATCGGATGCGCTTCTATCAATCGCAGACTGCCCGTCCATAAAATCGGACGGAAATAATCCGTATGGCGTTGCACCAATATGGCCTGTAATTGTACGTTGATTTCCTGCACAACAGGAAACAGGACCCATATTAATACTGCGCATACAAGCAGGCAGCAGAGGCTCATCGTCCAGAGCAGCCGGCTTCGTTGTCGGAACATTGTACTTATCCATAGCCTCAATCGTCCGGACACCTGACGAAAAACAATCCAGGTCAGAACCGGCAGGCTGAATAAAAAACCCAGTTGCGCCGACCGCGATCCATTGGCCAGTAACACCAGCACACCCGCCAGGCTTAACGCAATCAACGCGACAGCTCTTAAGCGAGCCCGGTTTGTATCCCATCCCGCGAGCCGGATTGCGCCGACAGTAAACGGTAGGATCAAAATCAACAGACCGGCATAGGTCAGACGGGTGTTCATGAATCCAATCGGTCGGTAAAATTGCAGGCCGCCCAACAGACCCAGTGGATGTTGCGGTCGATTGCCGGCGCTCATAAAATCGCCCGCGCCGCGTATAATCTGTCCCAGACGATGTTCAAAAAACATGGCCATAAGTCCGGAGAGAATCAGGGCGATGATCAGAGCCCACAGGCCGAACATCAAGAGTTGCCGGTTGCGCTCTTTGCGGCGGGTCAGATCATATACGATCCACCCGTACGCCATCAACGCAAAATCGCTCCATTCGTTGCTCACGGCGTTGCGTACGGCAGCCAATGGATCATGAAGCAGGGCTTGAATCGCGGTAGATAAAATAATGATGCCATATAACAACAGACCCATTCGGAATACCGGCGGGATTTTCTGAACAATAGATCGCAAAGCGTATGAATCCGGTTGGCGCGGATTGCGAATCCATGCATAGATCCACAACAGCAGAGTGATTCCAATCAGAATGTGAGTGGCACTGATGGAAATGGCCATGGCCAGCATAGACAGCGCCGCCACACCGGAAGCGATGGAGAAAATCGTATCGGATTGATTACCAGCCGGTGCCATCATCGTCCGGGTTCTGAATGGTAATTTCCCGGGCGATTTTTTCCCGGCCTTCCGTAAACAATTGTTCCGTGCAACGATCGAGTGCGGCGGCGGTTACCGGTTTGTAGGTCCGAAACAATTCGCCCAACGATAATTCGCGGTCATAGGGTTCGGCCACTTCCGATGCCTGCACAACCGAGCGATAGATGAGCAATCCGTCGGCCGTATATAGATTCAAAGTCATTTCGCAATTCACGGTCGCCGGTTGGGCGATCAATTTTGAAATAGAATGATCCGCGAGTACCGTCACAAAGTAATCCGTTTCCAGTCTGCGGGCGGTGCGTAGCATTAGTTCTTCTTCTTCTGCGCTCGTGACCATGGGCAGATTGGCGGAATTCAGAAAAAAGCGTTCATTGATGGGAAAATGCCCGTCTATCACCAGTGAATGATTTAACACATCCGCGCGGGGGAGAACCTCCAGACGGGTTGTGTCTTTCAGCAGACTCTCCAGTCGGGTATAAAAGTCGAAGTAATCACCGTCATCGCGCCAGGCGGTCCAGTTAAGACCCTGACTGTTGGAAACCGCCACTTCGCGCATAATCAAAGTGAAGAGGGCCACACGACTGCCGGCTACAACCCGGGGCGCTACCGAAGAGTCCGGCGAGCGTGAATACAACGGCGCGGTCTGACAGCGGATTATACCGAAGCCCGTCAGGAGTAACACCAACACAATTGGAATGAAACGGCCGGTC
>JAGRMX010000597.1 GCA_020441025.1 Leptospiraceae bacterium | reverse complement strand
AAGAATAAAATTTGAAATATTGAATTCAGCGCCACCAACCCGGCGCAGAACTCACGATCGCCGCGGGCCAGATCGTTCCAGACGATGACCATGGCGATGCAACGCGCGAGCCCTACTATTATCAAGCCGACCATATAGCCGGTATGCGACCCCAGAAAAAGCACCGCCAATCCGAACATCAAAAGCGGACCGATAATCCAGTTTTGAAATAGAGAAAACAACAGTGCGGGGATGTTCTTAAAAACTACCGGCAATGCTTCATACTTCACCCGTGCAAGGGGCGGATACATCATGAGTATCAATCCAATCGCCAGGGGGAAATTTACGGAACCATAAGACAGGCGTTCCCAGACGCGCGGAACCGACGGCAGAAACTTTCCGATCAGTACGCCCAGAATCATAACCGCGATGATCCATACGGACAAATATCGATCCAGAAAAGAAAGCTTCCGGACCGTGCCGGGCGCTACTGATTCATTTGCAGGCTGAATGGAACTCATTTTATTCGCAACACTCATCAATCAAATTAGTCGGGAGAGATTCAAAAAAGGCATGCAGGGCATCTTTATATTTACGCAGACCGCGTACATCTAAGCAGTAGCAGGTGCGAATCCCATCGATACGCCCTTTTATAATCCCGGCGTCGCGCAGTTCTTTGAGGTGCTGGGAGACGGTTGATTGGGAAAGAGGCATCAGTTCCACAATCTCTCCGCAAATACATGATTTTCGGGCCGCCAGTATTTCAATAATTCGCAAACGGGCCGGATGTGACAGCGCTCCAAACAAACGAGCCAGTTTTTCCTGCTTTTTGAATCTCTGCTGACGAGCGTGTGTTCGCATAAAGTCAATCCAATTCGGTAGCGTGACCGATATTATTCAGTGCGGTCTGCAAACTGAACTTTTCAAGGGTAGTCAGCGGCAAACTGGCAAATAACTGAATGCGCACTGAAATGATTTGCATACTGTTCTCAAAAACCCGGCGGATTTCTTCCCGCGATCCGGTTGCCATAGCCGGGTCCGGTACGCCCCAATGCGCGCTTATTGGCTGCCCGGGAAAAACCGGACACACTTCTGACATTTCACGGTTTGCGCTGTCGCATAGTGTAAATACAAAGTCCACGGCCTGCTGACCGCTGATAAATTGATCCCATGACTTGCTGTGCAGGCCTTCTGTGTTGATACCCGCTGTCGAAAGCGTTTCCAATGCCATCGGGTGAACACCCTTCGTTTCGGGATATCGAGAAAGATCAGGCTGGGAGCCCGCACTGAAGGCCTGAAATCGATCCGCATGGCGATGATTCATAATAGCTTCCGCGATTTGACTGCGACAGGAATTGCCGGTGCACAGGTATAAGACTCGGATTGGCTGCATGCTTCCAGAAATTTTATCCTTTATCGTAAGTCAACGATTAATGTATTTTCACCAGGCGGGGCTATATTTTTCGAAAACGCACCGCAAATCAGGTAGATCGACGCTATCGACAGGCCGGTCCGCCAATCCGGTAAAAAAGCCGGCTCGCAGCTATCTCACCAATGGACCAGGTGGAACGCAAAGTATATGCGAACTCGCGTTTTATTTCTCACCGGCACATATCACATAAACATGGTACAACCTGATCCTTGAATTTCCGGTTTTTTTCTATACAATACCGATAATGAATGCATATTGTAGCTCCCCGTGTCGCGTTCATCCGACCCGAAAAAAACAAAAGAGTATGAAATGAACGCATGTCGGAAAAAACTCACCGGTCGAATTACAGACAGGGTAATTGTAGCATTGCTGTTTTTGTGGACGGTCTGCATTCTCATGCCGGCCTGTGTGAACACCTTCCCGGAAAACAATAATGATCTAACCCTGGCGCTTTTAATCTCACAGAACACCGGTTCCACAACTCTGGACGCGGCCCGCATTACTTCCGGCAGCACCCAGACGCTGAGCGATGCCACCGCCACGAGCATTGCATTCAACACGGAGAATTTTGATCAGGGCAACTTCTTTGATAGCGCAACACCGGACCGTATGATCGCGCCGCAGCTGGACATCTATTTTATGAGTGCCAGCGCGGGCTTTTTAAACAATGCCACCGGCCGCCGAATGGTTTCGTTCAGCGGCGATTCTGTCCTCCTGCGCGATATTCGCCGGGCCATCTCCACCGGACAGGATACTTCCGCCAGCATGGGCGTGTTGCAGCAACTCTCCGCCGGGCAGATTTTGCAGTTAGAGCTGTTGCAAAATTCCGG
>JAGRMX010000596.1 GCA_020441025.1 Leptospiraceae bacterium | reverse complement strand
TCGCTGGAATCGCTGAGCGAAGTTCTGGGAGAAAGCCGTATCCATGTAGCCGCTAACGAGAAGAAGACCGTTCGCATTATGCTGGAAGGCCAACTGGCGGAACATGTGGATGCCGCCGAACGACCCCGTTATCTAAAAATACGATTTCATTTGCTGGATGAGGATGGTCGGGTGAATCTGGAAAAAGACGCCGTATTCACCATCCCGGCCCACGAAGCCCTGTGAGGAACCCATGACACACGGAAATAAAAACTTACTCAAATGGTTCGGTGGAGCGGCCGCCCTGTTTTCAACTTTGTTGATTGCGCTGGCGTTTAAGTTCTATTACGCTCTGTCTACCAACGAGCCGGTAATGACCGAAAATTATTATGAAGTCGGATTGAATTACGATGAGTATCGCGCCCGACACGCCAACTCACCGGATCGACTCTTATCCGGTACCGTTCTTCAGGACGAAGACGCGCGTTTGAATCGCGGAGCGAACGAATTCAATTTCGTATATCAAAAGAAAGATAATCGAGAAAACGCGCCGCTGTCGGGCGCCAAAATCAATCTGCGCTTCACGCGTCCGGCTACTGTGAATCAGGATATTGAAGGCAATTGTGTTACCGATCAAACCGGAAGCTGCCGTATCGCTCTACAGATCGGGGGCATGGGATACTGGCAGATCATTGCCACTGCGGAAGACGCGGAGGGTGGACGCTATACGGCTCGTTCCGGGGCCATGGTGTACTGAGAACCTCTCCTTCCCGTTCATAGCGGAGGTATGTTTTTAACGCCGACCGTGCGGATATGCGGACGCGGCCAGAGCCGGTGCCAACATGCACCGGCTTTTTTTTAAATTCGGTACATGCTTATCGGTACGTGTACATCGAAATCTTTCCTACGCCGGTATACAGACCGTTAAAGTACACACAGTCATAAGCGGAGAATGCGCGGCCGGTGCTACTCTCATTGCACCGGCGTAAGGATCAACTGTCGATGCATTACATTGCGGACAATCAGACGCAGATCCCGACCGATACCCAACGACACAATCTGCCCCCCTCGAATGGTGCCGGCCGGTCGAACGGTGCCTGTGCCCGTGTTATAGTGGAAGACCTGATAATAGCAATCTCCGGAACACTGTTCCGCCGTTAGCAGCATATTGCCATTGCCATTGAGTTGAAAATACGAAGACGGCGCGAGTCCCGACAGGTTCGGCGCCGCCATGTTTTCCTTATGCAAACTCGTCGCGCCAATGGCATACAGGCTGAAGGCGCCCGAACGGCCTTCAAAAACCAGCACCCTGGAATCATCGGTTGCGAATACAACCCGTGAATTCCGGTCGAAGGAAACCTGAAAATCCGAAGCGGTCAGACGCGCACCATCTTGAAATCGGATTACCGCAAATCCGGATGGATCCTGTAAAACCATGTACGCACCGGTTGATGAGATGGCGAACAGGTTTAAGATTTCGTAATCCCAACCATTGCGAACCGCCGGCGTGCGCCGGTACAGCTCACGCACCTGCCCGCTGTTCAAATTATAAGCCCGCACCACCATATCACGACTGCCGGAGGTAGCGGCGGCCATGTCCTGGAAGGCGATTTCTTGATTGCTGATGAACTGCACATGTCGCACCGGTTGAGCGTACACCTTTTGAAAATTTCCGGACGTAGATCCGACCCAGAGATGGGCCACATTTCCGCGCAAATTCCGACCGTCACGGGCGCCGAAGGCCAGCCGGCTCCCATCCGGCGAAAATGAAGGGCTGCCTTCAATAAACATTGCGTTGGGCGCGAATTGCGCTATCACGCGATCGCCCGGTGAGGCGCCCACCGAAACGGCCAGGATCAGCATAGGTATCCAGATAAAGCGGCCCATGGCCGGCAGGGTTGTTTGAGAAACGCGAGTATACATACCGAACCTCCCGGAATGGTTCTGTATGATTAGACGAAATACTTCCGGTTAGAATGACGTGGCTCAGGTCAGTGATTCGCGTTCCGGTTGATTCTCGCGTATCACTTCGAATAAAATGCGACGAGCGTTCTCGGTCAGATCAATATACCGAAATAAAAAGCGATCATTGCCCGATGACTTCACCGGAATCATCTGCCCCTTGCACGACAGAGTAAATTCGCCCGGCAAATCCAGATTCAGGGTCCACAGGCCCGTCTTACGCAACTGTCTGTGCAATTGGTCGTGTCAAAAAAAAAAAAAAAAATGTTAAACAGAATAATTGGCTGTATATTTTTAATA
>JAGRMX010000595.1 GCA_020441025.1 Leptospiraceae bacterium | reverse complement strand
TGCGAGATCTGATTGTTTAAGTTATCTATCGCTTCTCCGAGTACGGTCTGAATCGTTTGTTCCTGCGCGCGTTCGCGGATATCAGCTTCCCACTGTTGCTTTCTCTCAAAATGCTCCGCTATCTTTTGATCCCATTTCGCGTTGGCTTCTTCCTCACGTCTGTGCTCATCCCGTTCCCATTGGCGCCATTCCTGTAAGAATTTGCCTTCTACGCCCGCCCAGCTTTTTGCGCCGCGTTGTAATACGGCCTGCATCTTGGTTTCCCAGGCGTCGTATCTATCCTGTAGTTCTCTCTCGCGTAATTCCCATTCTTTGAGCTGGATTTGTACGCGCTGGCCTAACTCTTCGTTGTACACCGCCTGTTGGTTCTGGCCGTAATCTTCATAGGTCATGCGGTAGCCGGTGTATTCGCGGCCGCCTTCCCGGTCTCCCGCCGCTTCCGTGAATAACTCGCTGAACGTATCATCGCGTTCTTCTAATATGAAGCGGCTGCCCACTTCACCGGCCAGTCTATCGCCTTCTGCCAGATACCGACTGCGGCGGTCTTCTCGCAGTGTTTCACCGTGTTCCACGGACACTTTCAACACTTCACCCATGTTGTACACGTCGTACTCATTCGTGTCTTCCGTGGGCAATAGCTTCGCATAGGCGTACACCGGCGCTCCGGTATGGGTTGCCGTTATGATGCGGGTGTAGTTATCACCGTACACCCCACCTACCAATGGCCCCGGATACGCATAGGTTATGGTGGCCGGATCATACTTACGTCCGAATCCGTCCCGGTACTGCACCTGATTCTTTACATCAGTCAAATCCAGTGCTTCGTCCTTTTCGGTTTGCGTTAAACTCTGGTCGTTTCCATTCTGATCGATGTAGTGCGCGTTATCGTCGCCATCCCGATAAAACAGATACTTCAAGTCTTCATCGCTCAGTTGGTACAACGCTTCCGCCGAATCGTTGTCTCCGTTCTGCGCGCCGAACTGTACCATGCGTTCTTTTAGCGTCTGCACATCGGGCACCTTTGTGAAGTAGTCCAATCGCGCTTTGGCTTCTTCATATTCTCTTTGCTTTTGCATCACAGCGTTGGTACTGCCGGTACCCGACGCGTTGATTGAGCTGAACAGCATGGAATATTCCATGGCCTGTAAGAAAGCCACCTTCATCGCCGCCATTTGCATTTTCTGTACGGCCCGCAGTATCATCTGCGTTCCGTTCACCATTAACGATACACCGGCCGCTATCTGCGCGAGCCCAAGTCCTATCATTATGCCGCCCTGTATTAAAAACGGCGGTGCCAATGGCGCCGTGAGTATGCCCGCCAGTAATCCTATGCCGGTCGCCAGCAACGACGCGCCGATGGCCGTACTTACCGCGCCCGACACTGTCAGCGGGATGCCCGAAGCGATCAATACCGCACCCAGCGTCATCTGGATTATCATGGCCACATCCGTTACCTGCTTCTCTATCTTCGCAAGATCCGTCGCGCCAATCGCCATTTGATACTGAAAGTAATTCGAACTGAAGTTACTGTATTCACCCAGCGATCCACCGGCCGCCATCCAGTGTGCTATGTTCTGTCGATCCTGAGACGGTATCATGTTGGCCAGCAAGAGTCCCTGTTGCCCTTCGGATATCTGTCCCGGAGTTATCTGTAGCAATCCGCCCGCCGCCACGGCGCTCAGTCCGGCTTCGCCGTAATCGCCCAACCATTGCGGTGAATTCCAGTACCACGCCCGAAATTCATTGTAAAAATTGGGGACGCCCGCTTCTACCTGCCCGGCCAATCGCATGTACACCGCATTGCGGGCCTTGATGTCCGCTTCATTCGTAAAGTTTCCGAAGCGCGCCGAGAGTTCTCTATCGAACTTCTCACGTTTCTCTTCCACCACGCCCCGCAATCTCTGGATCTCGGCATTGACTATCTCACTGGCTTTATGCAGCCGCACCATGCGCATGGTATGTTTGATATGTTCCGCCCGGGTCTGGATCAGCTCGCCGTACATGGCGTACATTGCGCGGTGTTTTAATTCCGTCAGCCGCGCTTCTTCTTCCGGCGTAAGTGCTTCATTATCCCAATACGCTTTCTCGCGTAACTCGGCCAGTTCGGTTTGTTCATCCGCGCTCAACGGGGCATAGCTCGCTCCGCCTTCCAGTCCGTCCACGATCGCCGCGAAGTCCTCTAACTCATCCTGCGTCTGTACATTAAAAGCCGCTTCTTTTAATCGCGCTTCTATCGATTGCATC
>JAGRMX010000594.1 GCA_020441025.1 Leptospiraceae bacterium | reverse complement strand
GGTCGGCCGTCTGGTTCCCAACAAAGGTTATCATCATTTGCTGGATGTGGTTTCCGAATATCGGAAGCATTTTAATCGAAACTGCCGATTGATACTGGCCGGTAAACAAGATCCATCATTGGCTGCTTATAATCAGGAATTAAAGCAAAAGATCCGTGTTCTGGGATTGCAGGATGCGGTAGTATTTACCGGTACGCTTACGGAAGCCGCCTTGAAAGCGTTGTATCTGTCGGCTCACGTTCTGGTGCTGGCCAGTGAGCACGAAGGTTTCTGTGTACCTGCCATTGAAGCCATGTCTTTAAAAGTTCCCGTAGTTGCCTGGAACCAGGCCGCCGTAGGTGAAACAATCGGCGGTGCGGGATTGGTGTGGGACAATTTCGATCCGCTGGTTTTTGCCGGTAGTGTTGATCGTCTGCTGAATGACGCCGATCTGTTATACAATCTGGTACGCATGGGGCGCGAGCAGTATGAAAATCGATTTCATCCCTCCTGTCTGGAACGGGATTTTTTAAATCATCTGTCCGCTTTTCTTCCCGGGCTGGCAGGACACCAAAACGAACAGATTGCAGATTTGGCTGCCGCGGGACCTGAGAGTCAAACGTTCTCCGATTCGACTGCCGCGGTGCAGAACGGCCAATCGACTATCGATTCGACTGGAGCGCCCGATAATGCCCCGGATTAATCGTTGTGCAATAGTGGTGCAGCGTTTTCATCCCGATGTAATCGGCGGGGCGGAACAGCTGGCGCGCGGATACGCGCAATTATTAAGCGGCGACTATTCGGTAGATGTGATTACATCACGAGCGCTGGATGCCGATCGGTGGAGCAATGAATTAACCGACTCGAATACGCCGGATGCGAATGTTCGCATACTGCGTTTTGATTCGCAGCCGGGTCACACACCATACTGGTTTCGGTTGTACGAATTACTCTCGTTTCATCATCGCCTGCGAATGTATGCTCTCACTGCCGGTCAGGAATTAACCGGCCAATCAAGGCCTGCGAATGAAAGCCGGACAGTTCCGGCCGATCCGGAGGACCGACCGGTGATATTTCCCTGGTCGATTGCTCTACAGGAGGAATGGATTCGGACTCAGGGGCCGTATTGTCCCGGTATGTTCGATTATCTGCGCACGCACGCACGACAATATTGTTTTGTGCTTTTCGTAACGTACTTATTCGCGCCGACTTATTTTGGAATTCAATGCACCCGGCGGATTCCGCGTTTGCTGGCGCCGGCATTGCATCCGGAACCGCCTGCGTATATGCCGGCCTATCGCTATATGGCTCGCAGTGTGGACGCCCTGCTCTGGAATACCGCTTCCGAGCGTGAATTGTGCCATCGTATATGGGGTGAATTGCCCGGGGAAGTTGTGCCGCCAGCCCTGAATTTTAAGACTTCCGCCGATGCTCGTAAGTCCGATTTATTGAATGTTACCGGATCCAGGCATAATGACAGCGAATTCAAACAATCATCGTATGTGGCTGCAACCATGAACACGGGAACGACGCAATATGAATCGGATTCGGACGAAACGAGCGCGTCGATTCCGTACATTCTGTTCTGTGGACGCATTGATGCCGGTAAAGGATGCGCACAGCTGATCGATTTTTTTCTGGAATACCGGCGCGAAAACACGCAAGCGTTGCATCTGATTCTCACCGGTAATCTCCAACTGCGATTGCCGACCATGGACGATATCCGGTATCTGGGATATGTGGCCGAAGAACGTAAGCATGCATTGATGCGCGCCGCTCTTTGCGTTGTTGTGCCCTCGCCGTACGAAAGCTTGAGTTACCTGGCTCTTGAATCGCTTTCAATAGGAACGCCGGTACTGGTAAACGCGCACAGTCCGGTATTAATGGAACACATTGCTACGGGCGGCGGATTGGGCTATGTCGATTATGAAAGTTTCGCGCGCGCTCTGCGGCGTATTCTCGGCGATCATGAATGGCGCGCCAATGCCTCCCGGAATGGATGCAGTTATGTGCAGCATCAGTACGCACCGGAGAGAATGCGGTCGCAAATGAATCGGGTTCTGGAGCGTATCGGCGCGCCGCTATTAAGTTGATTCTGGTAAATTGGTTTCATGCACGAATTCGGACCAGACAATCGTTTTGAAATTCATCGAACGCTGTCAGGCGACATACCACTGCACGTGGCGCTGGTGGTTCAGCGCTATCACCCCGATATTGCCGGTGGAGCCGGGCAACATGGCTGGTTGTACGCGCGCTATCTACAATCGACCTG
>JAGRMX010000593.1 GCA_020441025.1 Leptospiraceae bacterium | reverse complement strand
AGACGGAACCGAACGGCCCTTTCAAAATGAGTACTGGGACAACCATCGCAGCGGTATATATGTAGACATTGTATCCGGCGAACCGTTATTCAGTTCCACGCATAAATTCAAATCGGGCACCGGTTGGCCCAGCTTCACGCAACCGCTTGTGCCGGAAAACGTGGTCGAACACAGCGATCGCTCCCACGGCATGGTGCGCACGGAAGTACGCAGCAAACACGCCGACTCACACCTGGGGCATGTTTTTCCGGATGGTCCCGCACCTACCGGTCTACGCTATTGCATTAACTCGGCCGCGTTGCGTTTTATTCCGGCGGAAGAATTGGATAGTCGGGGCTATGCCCGATTCGCATACCTGTTTCAAGAATAGAGCGCGAAACCGTTTATATTGAATCACGCTCTAATGCCGTCCATAGAGATCGGCCGGCTCCGTTTTACACAAATCAATCCCGTGCGAGTAGTGGCCGCCTGTACCAATTTGGCACTACCATTACGCCGGCGAATTGGATGCTTGCAAGAACCGACCGTAGCCGGATTTTTTGCCCATCCCTGCCACCGGCTTGCCATTCTGAACCGCCACCCGCCCGTTTACAAACACCGCGTTTACGGTTTCATCATTACGACGCACCAAACGACGATAATTGCCGAAAGCCGGCATGTTCTCTTCATGAATGGCAGCGACGCGTTCGTCCAGTTGCTCCGGATCGATAATCACCAGGTCGGCCCGATCGCCGACGCGCAACTTGCCGGCTTCGATGCCGTGCCAGTCGGCCAGTTCGCCGGTCAATCGCCATACGGCTTTTTCCAGAGGCATGACCGGCTGACCGGCGCGCTCTTGATCGCGCACAAATCGCAGCATACGCAACGGAAAATTATAATGCGCCATGTTGCGTAAATGCGCGCCGGCATCGGAAAATCCGATCATGGCACCGGAGTAGTCGATGATTTTTCCCAGCGGTCCCGGACGGGTATTGCCCATCTGGGTGTACCAACGCAATTTTTTGTCGTACCGGGCGATTAAATCCAGAAAGACATCTACCACGTGTTGTCGGCGTTCCCCGGCGATCTGTTGAAAAGTTTTGCCCACCAGTTCCGCTTCGGGGCTTTCCAGAATAACGGCCTTACGAAAATCGCGATGAAAAACTTTGGGCAGCAATGGATTGCGCCACTGGCTCTTAAACTTACGGCGATAGGCCGGATCTTTAAGCAACGCGCGTCTTTGTTCGATCATGGTTTCCAGATGCAGAGCGGCGGCGCCGGCACCGAATTCCTCGAATACCACCAGATCGATACCGTCCGCCCAGAGATCGAACATTTCCGGCAACGATTGATAGCGAAAATCGGCGCGCCAGACCTTATTAAACATATGTCCCAGCGCCCGCAGTAGAATATAAATCTGCGGGTTGGAATGAATATCCATCAGCGATACCAGCGAAGTTCGTAATTTTTTACGAAACAGACCGGAGCTGAACGCCGCGTAAGCAAACACTTCGTATTTGGTGGAAATGTTCGGAACAGCCTGCAAAATCGAATCGCGTTGCCGCACAATCGAAATCATGCGCGAAAGCTCGCCCCAGGACGCATATGTGCTGGGCAGACAATGGCTGCGGAAGCGTGTGCCCCCCATTTTGTCCCAGTACAGTGTATTCAGCGAAAGACCCAGATAGCCCGCGTCCAATCCGGCGTGAATCAACGCGCGCATACTCTTTTCTTCCTGATCGGTGGGACGAATTTTCTTATCGAGAGAACGATCCAGACCCATGACATGAGTCCGCACCGCGGAGTAGCCCACAAAGCTGGCAAGGTTGGGGCCGAGCGGCAATGAGTTCAGATGATCGGCGTACTCGCCGAATGAATTCCATTTTTTCTTTTTCCTGAGCAACGGCAGGAGATGCTCGTACGGAATGGCCTCCACTCTGGTAAACATGTCCGCCAGATCATCCGCCGTTCCAATGGCGGTGGATAGCGAACAACTGCCCAGAAAGCAGGTGGTGACACCGTGCCGCAGCGACTCGGGTAACTCGGGCATCGCCTCGACTTCCGCATCGTAATGCGTATGAATGTCGATGAAGCCGGGTGTAATCCAGCGACCGGTGGCATCGATCACATTGGCCTTTCCGCGTCCGGCCGCCCGTAGAGGCGTATCCGCAATTTCGGTAATACGTCCCTTTTGAATGCGTATACTTTTCACGGCGGCCGATGCCCCGGTACCGTCGAACAGCAGTCCGTTATTGATGATAGATTCGGTCGCG
>JAGRMX010000592.1 GCA_020441025.1 Leptospiraceae bacterium | reverse complement strand
TCCGTTCGGCTATTTGATTTCACTGCCTATCCGAACCTTCCTGGGCATGAGCACGACCGCGGAGATTTTTCAAGGGGCGATTATGCTGGTGGCCTGGTTGATGGTGCTAAGTTTTCCGGTGGCCTATCTGTGGAACCGGGGATTGCGACGCTACAGCGGAATCGGCATTTAACCGGAATCTTTATGGGCATGCGGGCAATTAAAAATACATTACGTTACATACGATTATATTATTACTTCGTACGTTTTTCCTTTATGCGCGCCATGGAGTTTCGCGTAGATTTCACCTTTCGAATTTTCATGGATGTGATTTACTACGCCGTCAACATCGCATTGTATAAGATTATATTTTTACATACCGAGCAACTGGGTGGCTGGAGCGAAAATGAGGCCTTGATTTTCGTAGCCGGTTATCTATTGGCGGATTCGATTTATATGACGGTGTTCGCCAATAACCTCTGGTGGCTGCCGTACTTCATCAATCGCGGCGACCTGGATTACTATCTGGTGCGTCCGGTTTCCTCGCTGTTTTTTCTGAGTCTACGGGATTTTGCCGCGAATTCCACCATTAACATACTGGCCGCGGTGGGCATCTTTGCCTGGGCCACTCTGACATATCAGAATCATTTTTACTGGTATCAACTGATCGTTTATATTGTGCTGATATTCAACGGCGCCTTTTTATTTTTTTTAATCAGTCTGGCTTCCCTGATTCCGGTATTCTGGATTCACGGTGGACGTGGATTGCAGTCCCTGGTATGGAGTCTGCAACGGTTCATGGAACGCCCGGACCGGATCTTTTACGGCTGGGTGCGTCGCATATTGGTAAGCGTGCTACCCTTCGCATTGATCGCCTCTGTTCCGGCCCATTTTTTTCTGGATCAACCCGACTGGACATTGATTGTGCACATCAGCGCAGTAAGCACCGGTCTCTTTCTGCTGGTATACTGGTTCTGGCGCCGGGGGCTGCGAGCCTATTCTTCGGCCTCTTCCTGAGCGGAGGATTCAAACCGGTTCTATGCGTCGTAACCGGAGTCGCCTGCGAAGCCTTTGACATACCCGTCATGATATTTAAATCGAATCGATTGTAAGATTACCGGCAGGATAGTTTGTTTGCTTTCGGTGAAATCAATTTTATTTCGGTTCAGGCGATTGAATAACTTTCGTTCGATTGCCTTGAACCAACCAACGAGGATAGGTCTATGCAAATAAGTAACTTTGATCAGGTACTGCGGAAAATTCAGGAGTATCCGACCAAACGAATCGCCGTGGCCGCCGGTACCGACGCGCAGACTTTACACGCGATCTGTCGCGCCCGGGATGAAAATATTGCGGGGGCCGTTACCGTAGGGGATGCCCGCTTAATTCGGGAAACCGCCGAGCAGGAAGGCCTGGACCTGCATGACATCGAAGTGATTGACGTGGCCGATCCGGTGAAAGCGGGCTATCGCGCCGTAGAAGAGGTCGGCAACGGCCGCGCCCATATTTACATGAAAGGTTACATTCATTCGGATGATTTTCTGCGTACGGTTCTGGATAAAGAAAATGGACTGCGAACCGAGAACATTCTGAATCATGTTTTTATTCTCGATGCCCGCCATCTGGGCAGATTGCTATTCATTACCGACGGCGCCATGAACATCGCGCCCGACCTGACTACCAAAGCGCGCATCATTTCCAACACCGTGGCCCTCGCTCAAACTTTCGGCATCGAACAACCGAAGGTGGCGGTTCTTTCGGCGGTGGAAGTGGTGACGCCCAAAATCGAATCTACCCTGGAAGCGGCCGCACTGGCGAAAATGAGCGATCGCAATCAGTTTCATGGCGGCATTGTGGATGGACCGTTCGCGCTGGACAACGCCATCAATCCGGAAGCGGCCCGTTATAAAAAGATCAGCGGAGTCGTAGCCGGTCACGCGGATATACTATTGGTTCCGGAAATCATTACGGGCAACGCTCTGGCCAAATCGTTCGCGCACATCTCGGGCGGCACATCCGCCGGCCTGGTATTCGGTGCTCGCGCTCCGGTGGTATTGCCCAGTCGCTCCGATACCATGGAGTGCAAGTTGATGGGCATTGCCTGTGCGGTATATGTAGCCGGCGTCCATGCCGAAAAAAGGGTGAAAATCGGAAAGGTGCATTTCTGATGTCGGCCGCACAGATACTGGTATGTAATTGCGGTTCTTCTTCCGTTAAGGTGGATGTGTTTGATTTTTCAAATCCGGCACAGCCGACATACATCGCAACGGGTA
>JAGRMX010000591.1 GCA_020441025.1 Leptospiraceae bacterium | reverse complement strand
GGAAGGTGCGCGCCACCGGGAAAAGGGATTCGTGAAGAATTTTTTCAGACTCCTGCGCTATACCTTTGAATACCGTTCGCGATTCATTGCCGGAGTCTGCGTGGCTTTTCTGGTGGCGGTGCTGAACGGCATCAGCCTCACGGCTTTCATCCCTCTTTTCGACGCTCTGGGCGACCGCAGCGAGCGATTTACCGCCCAGTTCTCCAAAGAAGAGCGCGATTTGATGGATGCAGCGCTGTTGTACACTTTCTATTACTATTATTATCCCGATCTGCCGGAAGCGGAAAAAGCGTATGTTCCGCCGGTGCCCGAAGAAATCCGCAAAGATCTGGCGAATAATCTGATTCCGCCGTTGCAGAGTAAGTACATTACTCGCACCGGTCTGGAAAAAGTCGAACTGCTGCGCTTGAATTACATGATCATTCCCAAGCTGCGTCTGAACGCGGCCGGTTATACTCCCTTTCAGATTGTGGCCTTCGCGTGCGGCGTAATGCTGCCCATGTTCCTGTTTAAATTAATATTTATACTGATATCCGTGCGACTGATCGCCCGTACGGGTTATCTGGCGGTGCGAAATATTCGCGAAGATCTGTATGAATCGGTCCAGCGTCTACCGTTGACGCATTTTTATCGCGAACGTTCCGGCGAATTGGTCAGCCGTATGATCAATGATGTGGAAGTGGTGGCCGCAGTGATCTCCAACAACCTGCGTGACGCCATTACGAATATTTTCATAATTATTACACACGTAGCATTGCTCGCCTGGTTGAATGTGGAATTACTGGTAGTCTCGCTGGTGGTGGTTCCGATCATGTTATCGCCGGTAACTCTGTTTACGCGCAAAATACGCAAGTCGGTAACCAAAAGTCAGGAGCTATTGGCCGGACTGCACGGACACTTACAGGAGAGTATTTCCGGAGTGCGCGTCATCCGATCGGCGGCCATGGAAGAGTATGAAACCGCTCGCTTTCGCAAAGTGAATGAGCGTTTGTACTGGCGCACGTTTAAACAGATCTTCTATTTGAAGATGGGACCCGTCCTGGTAGAGATGAACTCGGTGCTGGTGGCCCTGGGTGTATTCGCGCTGGGCGGCCAGTATTTGAATCAAACCGAGTTTACCACCGGTCAATTCATGACATTCTTTATTGTACTCTTGTCTATCATAAGACCGATTATCCAGCTATCGGGAATGTACGCCAAGATTCAGGCCGCCTCCGCCGCCGGTGAGCGTTTGTTTGAACTGGTCGACGGCGAGCCCGAAAGTGTGGATCCGGTGAGTCCGCTGCCGGTAGAGCGACTGCGCGGTGAAATCAAATTTGAAAATGTGTGCTTCACCTATCCGGGTACGGATAAGGAAGTTCTGCACAATATCAATTTGAACGTACCGATCGGTTCGACCGTCGCCCTGGTGGGTGAAAGCGGCGGAGGTAAGTCCACTATGATGGATTTGATGGCCCGCTTTTTTCTGCCTACCAGCGGTCGTATTTTGTTGGATGGTCAGGATCTACGCGATTTTCGCGCCGGAGATCATCGACGGCGGATCGGCATCGTTACCCAGGAAATCTTTTTATTCTATGGAACCATCTTTCAGAATATTGCGTATGGTTCTCCCGATCATGATGAGTCGGAGGTCGAGAAGGCCGCCCGGTTGGCCCACGCACACGATTTTATCAGTGAATTCTACGAGGGTTACCACACTCTGGTGGGCAATCGGGGCATGACTCTCTCGGGCGGCCAACGTCAGCGTATCTCCATTGCGCGGGCGTTGTTGCATGATCCGGAAATCTTGATTCTGGATGAGGCTACATCCGCGCTGGACACGGAAAGTGAGCGGCTGGTGCAACAGGCGCTGGAACGATTATTTCAGAATCGAACTACTTTCGTGATTGCCCACAGGCTTTCGACCGTAGAAAAGGCTGATATGATTGTGGTTATCAGTGATGGACGTATCGTCGATCAGGGTACTCACACTGATTTGATGGCCCGGGGTGGATTGTATTCACGCCTGCAGGAAATCGGTCGCAAGGTGGATGATTTCGCGTTTGACGCGGACGAGCAGCGCGCTCGCATCCAATCGCCCTGATACGGGTCCCGGCTTCGGCCATTATAATTCGCCGAACAGGCTATGGAAAAATGCTGACCGGGATTATTTCGGCATTCAGATAAATACCGTTGTGGAATAAATCGTTCGGGCTCAATCAAACGTTCGGTTGCTACGATTCACGGGGAATTAATATATGAAAAGAATCTTG
>JAGRMX010000590.1 GCA_020441025.1 Leptospiraceae bacterium | reverse complement strand
CATAGCGTCCGAAGACTTCCATTACAATCACCCGGTTATGTGTGGTGCCGGTTGTCTTTAGATCGCGAATGAAATCGGCAATGCGATTGATGGTGCTGTCACCGCCTACCGAATAGGGCATCAAATCCAGGTCCATGGTTTTGGGCGCATGCACGCAGGGCACCCCATTGGACGCCAGATCCACCACCACGCTGCCGGTATCGTCACCGCCGGCGATAATCAAAGCGTTGAGGCCGAATTTTTGCATGCCCGCTTTAATGCGATTGTATTTGTTCTCGTCTTTGATTTTGGAAATTTTTACCCGGGAATTCCCCGCTTCACTCCCGGCCATATAAACATGAAACGCGGCCAGGCGTTCGGCGGTCAGGCGGGTCAGCTTCTCGAAATCCACCAGATTGTACAGACCCGCATATCCGTTGGGAATCAAATACGGTTCGATACCCCGGGCATTCGCGGTGGCCGCCGCGCCTTTGATGACTCCGTTGAGGCCGCCGCAGTCGCCTCCGGAAGTGATGATGCCGATCTTCTGTACGCTCATGTTGTCTCCTGTTGGTGCCCGTTAGAAAGCCCAATGCGTTCGGTTGAGTTCTTAGATTGATCCGGCCCTGAAAAATGCAAGCACAGTCCGTCCCGGGCAGGCCTGTCGATTATCATGTTCAAGGTCGTGGAAACAGATTATGTCAGCCGGATGACGCTTCCACGTTCACGCCCAGGCGGGCCAGTTGCTCTTTAAAGGCATCCATCGAACGCGTCTTTTCGGGAATGGAGGTAAGCTCCGTGGTCAATTCCTGATCCCGAAAAATGTACAGAAAGTTATACAGATTACGCAGCATATCTTCCACGACCTCGCCGACGGTCATGTCGTTATAGCGGGTATTGCCGACCACTTTACGGTGCGCAAATGGTATAAAGCGCGGACCGGGTTCGAAGTTTTCAATGGGCAGCACGGCGGTATTGCGCAGACCGTCGGTCATTTTACCCAGTCGGTCACGCTCCAGAGCTTTTTCATGATTGGCGGATACGGTGCTCAGGTCATAATTAAAAGCTTTGAAAATCTTATTCGCGTTTTTTACCAGACCGATGAAGTTCTGGACCACCGGATCCTGGGGCGGCTTTTTCAAGTCGCTCATAAAGTCGGTAAAGCCGTAGGACATATCTTTGTATTTTTTCAGAAAGCTTTCCGATTCGCGAAATACCAGGTCGAATTGCTCGATGTGCTTCTTAAATAGACCCTGTTTGAATACGAAGATTTCTTCGGAATGATGCCCGTCACCCATGGTATTTACGGCGCCATTCAGGACGTTCAGAGCGTTGGCGTCGAAATCTTTTAAGACGGCATATAACAGGCGATGCGCTTCGCGTTTGTAAGCCGCGACCGACGAATCGGAAACGCTGCCGTCGCCGAAGGTGCGGCGGATCGCTTCGCGCACAATCGGATTCAGAAAATCCGTTTTCAGGCGACCGTCCGAATCGAGTTGATAATACTTTTCTTTAATACGATTGATGTCGTCCAGTTGCGCTTTGACATTGTTATATTTATTGCGTAGATCGGTTATGCGCTGATGGATACGCGTGGTGACCTGATCGGGCGCTCGGTAGGTATCCAGCGCCGGTTTCCTGATTTTTAATTCTTTCAGAACGTCGTCCCAATCACACACACGATCGCGGGCAAGGGTATACATGGCAATGATGGCATTCTTAAAAGAGGGTTTGCGCGAGTTTAAAGTGGCGATGTATTTCATTGTGGCCGCCAGCGTATCCGCCAGGGGCGCTATATTTTCGGTCTTGCGCGTTAATTCAATGATATCGCCGGTAATAATCTTCTGCCAATCGGGATACTGTTCCAGCAGGGCGTAAAACTTCTGCATTTTGATCGTGCCGGTAATCCAATCCTCCGGACGTTCCGATTTGCGCAGGGTGCTTTCGGCCCGGGCAAATTCGGTCAGAAACTGATAGGCGGCGATCATGGTATTATAACGCGCCGGCTCCAGCACTTCCCAGGCGCCGCCTGCCAGCGCGCGCAGTGCTTTAACCGAAGCGGTCAATTGATCTTCACGCAATCCTCGAAATAAACCATACACCTGATCGGAGAGTCGGGGCTTGCTGAACAATCCCGATTCAAGCGTGGCGGTCTTCTTGCCCCAGCGTGATATGGCCGAACCGAACAAGCGTTCAAACCAGCCCACGCTATCGTCGCCGCCGCTTTTTTTCTTTCCGGACGATCCGGTGCGATTCGGTTTGCCGGCGCTCTTACCGGTA
>JAGRMX010000058.1 GCA_020441025.1 Leptospiraceae bacterium | reverse complement strand
GTCGTAAGCCCGGGTATACATGCGTCCCGAAATCACAATCGACATGTACTGATCCGACGTGGTCAGATTCATAAAAATGGCCGTCACTACCGTGGCCAATATCAGATTGCCGGTACCCCGGACCATCTTCAAAATGCTTTCGGCGATGGTGTGCAGCATGCCGCTGCCTTCCATGATGCCGCTGAAAAACATGGCGGACATGATCAACCATACGGTCGTCAGCATCGAAACCATCCCGCCGCGACTGAGTAAATCATCCACCGCCGGTACGCCACTGTGACTCGCATAGCCGATGGCGGCGGCACGCACACCGCCTTTCACCGCTACCACCGCGTAGTCCAGGCCGGACGCACCGGCAAACTGCACTAACGCTTCGGGCTGAAAAATAATCGCCATGGCGATACCCATCAGACTGCCCACCAGCAAGGAAGGAATAGCCGGCGTCCGTGCGGCCACCATGCCGAATAGAATTACCATGGGTACCAGCATATACAAAGATGTATTGAACTCACCGCGCACCGCCGCGATTACGATTTCCACGCGCTGCGCATCGAATTCTTTTAGCGAAATGGTCCGCCCCAGAATAAAAAAGAGCGCAAGCGCAATCAAAAAACCGGGTCCAGTCGTATAAACCATATGCCGGATATGGGCGAACAAATCCACCCCCACCATGGAAGCGGACAGGTTGGTGGTTTCCGAAAAGGGCGACATCTTGTCCCCGAAGTAAGCGCCGCTGATGATGGCGCCGGCGCTCATACCGGGATGAATCCCCATGGTGTTGCCGATGCCAATCAGGGCAATGCCGATGGTACCGGCGGTAGACCAGGAAGAGCCGGTAGCCAGCGCGACGGCGGCGCTGATGACGGTGCAGGCCGGTAAAAAAATCTCGGGTGAGAGCAACTCCAATCCCCAGACAACCAGCGTGGGCACAATGCCGCCCAGAATCCAGGTGCCGATCAAAGCGCCCACCAGCAGTAGAATCAGAAATGTTTGCGTTACAAAGCCAATCGACTGGATGACGGCCTGTTCCAGTTGATGCCAGCGCGCACCCTGAAAAAAAGCGATGATAGCCGCAACAAAACCGGCAATCATTAAAGCAATCTGACTGGGACCGTCCGTAGCGCTGATGGCGGCCTGTTCATCGAATATTAAGACGCTGGCTACCAGCAGCAGTATAAGCACTACAACCGGCGCCAGGGATTCGATAACACCCGGTCGACGCTTGCGAAAATGCCAGGGAAAGCGACGTTTATCCGGGTGCCGGGCAGAAGACATACAGTTCTTTGTTTCTCATTCGTCAGAACCATATGCGGTTACGATTCGGTGACGAGAGAAATCTAATGCGGCAAATACTGAATTTGTTCATACGCGCGTCAATGCCAATCAGCGAAAAACATTTCGATCCAGCTGTCCCGAAAAAACAAATCGGGCCGGACCACGCATGAACACCGTATCCGGATTTCGGACACTGCCATTCCATTCCAGTTCCAGCTCGCCGCCTCGCAATCGAATGTTTGCACGCGCGGGACTGATTCCGTTTAATACCGCCGCCACATGTACGGCGCATGCTCCACTGCCGCACGCCAGAGTTTCTCCGCTGCCGCGCTCAAAGGTGCGCTGGTACAATCGTTCTTTCTGTTGGCCGTCGGCGGTCGTATACGTTTCTCTTGATACCACTTCAAAATTTGTGCGCCGGGGAAATGCCGGGTGATTTTCTACCAGCGGCCCGATCGATTCCAGCGCAAAGCGATCCGCATCATCGACGAATAAAACGCAATGGGGATTACCCATGGAAACCAACGTTACCGGATACCGGTTCCCCTCCACATCCAGCTGAACATTGCGTAGCACCGTATTCTCATTCCAATCCGCCGGCAGTTGCAGTCGATCCGTACGCACCGGAATTTCGTCCGGCGCGAATCGCGGAGCGCCGACCGAAATCTCCACATAGCCGGTGTGCGCATCCAGTTCCGCCAGCATCCGCCCCGTATGAACGCCGGCTCCGCTGGCGATGCGCATTTCACGTAATCCGGCGCGACGAAATAAATACAGGCCGATGCAGCGCAATGCGTTCCCACACATATCGGAAGCGCTGCCGTCCGCGTTGTACATAATCATGCGCGCATCCGCCTGTGCGTCTCCCGGAGCGATAATCACCAGCCCATCGGCACCGATACCGGCATGCCGGTCGGATATACGCCGAATTTCATCCGTACTGAAGTCGGGCAGCCCGGCCATATCAAGGGCGTCGATGTAGACATAATCATTCAGTGCGCCTTCCATCTTAAAAAAATTGAGCATATTTGGTTGCATGTACCGACAGCCGCTATAAAAGGATTACGCAAAAAATCTGAATCTATCTCAAAAAATCATAATTTGCACGCAACAAATCGCGTTGCCTGCACCCTTTCAGATACATGGGAACCCGGATGACCGAACCGCAGACCATTGCAGACCCGTTACACGATTTGCCCGAGCGCTACTGGCGAACGACCGATGCCGGAGAATTCATGACCCGCGTATCGGATCTATTTTACAATTATGTGCGCGGTCGCCTGAGCAGTGACCCGGAAATCATCTCCGATTTCTTCATTCACTTTTACGAACGCGTGCCTCATTGCATGGAAACGTATCGCTCACGGCAGGACCACCCTTTTACCGGGTTTTTCATCACGTATCTGAGACACACATTTATGAACTTTATCCGCAAACAGCGTCGCCGTCAGCTCGATGTTTACGGGAATACCACCGAGCCGGTCGACCCGGAACCGACAACTGAAGATTCGGATGACTTAACCGAACTGCATCGGGCCCTGGCGAACCTGCCGGCTCGTCTGCGGTTGCCGGTAAAACTGCGGCATGGCATGCACCTGGATATGGACGACCTGCGCTTCCTGTGTCGCCTGCAAAAAGACCCGCAAAAAGCCGCCGATTTGTTGGTGGAGTACCGGCAGGCCAGCACAAACCGATTTACAAAATTGCAGCAGTTGCGTTCCCGGGCCATCCACCTGAACTACCTGCTGCACTCCCGTCAGGTTCAAACGAATGAGCGTTATGACCGCTGGCAAGAGTTGAAACGCAAAAACGAAAGCGCGTTTCAAAATGCACGTCCGGTTCTTTCGTACGCCGACATTGCCCGCTGGATGCATACCACCCGCTCGACCATTTATCGGCGGGTACAGCAGGCCCGGTCAAAATTACGAACTTCCACCGGGATTACGATGCAATCTACGAACGCAATGGATGCGTTTCCGGCCGATCAGAACGATTAGAATCGAAACCGGGTACCAGCCACATACCGTATTAGCAACCGGATACTAGAATCGATGGAGGATTCCATGCAAGATGCAACCGACTCTCAAATTACACGGCACACCAAACATTCACTTGAAAATCCGGGAAGTCCACCCGCGGCTTCACCCGCATATGATGATCCGCCTGCATGCTTTGATTCCAGGGAACTCTTTGAATACGCCTGGCAGGCGGTTATGGGTAAGCCCGTCGACCCGGGTCTGGCCGCCCATCTATTGAAATGTAATAAATGCATATCAGAAGTTGTATCAATCATGGATGACATGCGTTTTCTTACGACCCTTGACCGGTCAGATTATAAGGAAGAACGCGTACCGGCCTTTCAGATACTGTCCGGCGCTCTGGTAGCATGGCACAATCGCTTTCAGGTACAGTGGCTACCCGCTTTTCGGGACGGGGTTCCGGCGGTCATACATTCGGATATTATTCCATTGGGAACAGATTACGTCTTACTGGAAATACGCAGCGGTGACGATCTGGTTCTAAATCTGGAAGCCGGCGGAAAAAAACCGGACCCCATCCTTATTTCGCTTTACAAACACAACCATGTGATTGATAAACTGTCCCTTCAGAGTCGAATTTCCTGGAACCTGAATCAACTGGAACCGGGCGATTACAGACTCGAAATCAATACACATAAGTCAGTCCACTTCAAGATTCAGGAATGAAGGTGAAGGTCATTACAAAAGGCGAAGTAAACATCGTTCGTATCGAAGGTGCCATCAAGTCCGGAGATGAGTATAATCTGGCGGAAAAGATGGAAAAGTACATCAAGCCCAATGTGGCGCCCAAGTTCATTATAGATATGAAGAAGGTGCCTTTCGTGAACTCGGCGGCTCTCGGTGTCTTCTTAAACATCTTCAAGCACGTCGATAATCTTAAAGGCCGCATAGTTTTTGCCGGCCTGAACTCCGACGTCGAGAATCTCATGGAAATCACCAAGCTATCTTCGGTGTTCGAAATCTTTCGCACGGTCGATGAGGCCCTGGAAAGCTACGACTTCTGAGCCGGACTTCTAAACCTGCTCTTCCATAGAGGGTCCTGATCAGTACAAACCCCGGTTCAAATTGAAACCGGAAAGCGTACGCTATTCATAATAAAAGTGACCCGTTTGCGGATCGTATTTCAGGCGGCCCTTTTGTGATGCTTTACCTGTCGAATCGCTGCCCGTCGAATTGTTATCCTTCGATTCGGACGTATCACCCGGATTTTCCCCCGGATTCGGTTGCCGTGGCGACCCGGAAGATGATCTCGATGTTGCGGGTGGAACATCGGCCGGTGAGATCGGTGGTACCTGATCGGTAGTCAGGGACGATGTGCCCATCGGCGAAGTCGATTGAATAGAACCGGGAGCGGTTGCCCCACCGGACGATTTCGAATCCTGTTGATTGCGTTCTTGATAGCTCTGTTGCGCTTTACGAATCAGTTCGGAAACATTCTGCTGTTCCGTCTTACGCTTGCCGGTAAGATTTCCAAAAGGATTGGATACTGCCGATCGGCTGGCGGCGTACGGCGATTCCACCAGATGACTGCCGCCGACTTTTAATCCCAAAGCCAGGAAAGAATACGCCACGCCGCCCACCAGTCCGCCGAAATGGGCCATGTGACCCATGAAAGGGATGAAATCTTGTATATAAGCGAACAGAGAAAAGCCGCCGAACAAAACCGCCAGCAACCAGGCCGGCATGGGCAGAACAAAAAAAAGCAATAACGTTGCCCGGGGATAAAACACGGCCAGAGCCCCCACCAGTCCCGAAATGGCGCCGGACGCGCCGATGCCCGATGCGTTTATTGCCGGTGGAAACAAGAGCATGAAAGCGGCGCCCGCAAATCCGGAAATAAAATACAACCAGGTAAAGCGCGCTCGCCCGACCGTGATTTCAATGGGAGTGCCGATACTCCAGAGCGCCAGCATATTCACAAAGAAATGAATGGGATGCTGGTGCATGAACATGGAGGTCAGCGGCTGCCAGAAATGTTTTTGTTGAAAGAAACCGTCTACCGAAAGTCCGAAGAGGTCGATCAATCGACTCTGTTCCGCATTGGATTGAAACGCTATCAGCAAAAAAACCAGCGTATTGACGACCAGAATGGCGGTGGTGACCGGCGCTGTATACTGACGATTCATATTCATATGTCATTGCAAAAACGCGTCCGAGCGCTTTTGAAATGAGTTATAAACAATTAAGAAAACTGCTCACATGGTATCATTGGATTTTGCGGCGACACCGGACTCCGATTTCGCAATTCGATCCATTTCCGCGCGCACTTCCGTCTCCAGTCGCTGCAATCGGCCGAAAAAATCGTCCAGGTTCTTTTTCATTGCCAGAGCTCCGGGACTGTTATCATCTTCACCGCGGATTATAAGCTCATTCCAACGAATAAGCAAACGAGCGGCCTGCCAGCGCAAATGTTCTTCCAGGGTTAAAAATAGACCATGGGCCGCATTTGCGAGGCCATGCAATTTTTCACGTTGTTGATCATCAATCAGCATGGCCGCAACCTCCAGCTCTCAAAATCGATCTAACCGGCAGCTCGCTCGAATAGAGTCGCAACCGGATCGACCCTCTCCATGTCAGCGGACGTTGGCGTACGCAAAAATGCAACCGCGAAATCATCCAATTCCGACCCGAACATAGCTCTCATCCATATGCAAGTAAATTCCATATTGACATTCCACCGGCTGCCGTGCAGAAATGCTGTGCGGCGACCCTTACAATTCTCGAACGAATTCTGCTGAGCAATTAACCGGCGCAATAATGTTATGCGACCACACTGTTTTGAAAAGAATTCAACCGGCACTCGCGCGGCTATTCGCAGTCGGGTCCATTTCGGTTGCGGCGAATCTGATAATCCGGTTTAAGAAATGCCCTTTGCACGTGATCCTATTCGACGAACAGTTTACTCAGTAATTATAATAATCGCGATATTATTTGCCGCCCACTTCATTCGGGCGACCATTCAGAGTTCCATGCCCCCGGTCGATCCGGCCTGGCAGGAACAGGCCGGGCGCGTGCAGATCCTGAGAGATGAATGGGGTATCGCGCACGTGTACGGTCAATCCGACGCGGACGCGGCTTTTGGACTGGCCTACGCTCACGCTGAAGATGATTTCGCCCTGATCCAGGGCGCTCTGATTGCCGCACAGGGCAAATTAAGCCTTCTGCAATTGAGCGAAAAAGCTCTCGCCAATGACTTTTACACGGATTTGTTCGGCATTCAAATCGACACGGATACTTACTATGACACCGTGCTTTCGGATGATACCCGCGCCATGCTGGAAGGTTATGCCGCCGGATTTAACTATTATGCCAGTCTGCATCCGGATGAAGCCGATGGACGTTTCTTCCCGATAACCGGTAAAGATATAGCCGCCGGTTTCGCCCACAAATTACCCCTGTTTCTGCGCATCGATCTGAGCTTAAAAACCATAATGGAAAGCGAAGATCCGTTGATGCCCGGTACCGTTTTGCCCGGATCACTGGAAACCGCCCGTCTGCGAATGGTGGCTTCCAACGCCCACGCCGTGCATGCCGGTCATTCTACCGACGGAATCACGCGTTTGAATGTAAATTCGCATCAACCCTGGGAGGGGCCGGTGGCGTGGTATGAGGCGCATGTCATCTCCGAAGAAGGCTGGAATATGCTGGGCGGCACATTTCCCGGCAGTCCGATCATATTCGTGGGCCACAATGAACACCTGGGGTGGGCGCATACGGTAAATCATTATGACAGCGTGGATGTATATCGTCTGGAAATGAATCCGGATAATCCGCTGCAATATCGCGTGGATGATGAATGGCTCGAGTTAAAGGAACGCCCCATAGAAATCACCGTCGATTTGTTTCTGTTTAACTTTACCTATGATGACATGGCCTACACCAGCATCTATGGACCCACCGTAAAAACCGATCATGGCTACTATGCTTTTCGCCATGCGGGATTGGGCGACATGCTGCGTACCGTAGAGCAATGGTATCGCATGAACAAAGCCGCCAACTTCAATGAATGGCAAAACGCCATGCGCCTGCACGCGTTGCCCATGTTCAATACCGTGTATGCCGATCGGAATACCATACACTACGTATATAACGCGCGCTTGCCCATTCGTAATCCCGATTATGATTGGCGGGCCGTACTGCCGGGCAATACGCGTAAGACTCTGTGGGAAACCGAACTACCATACGATCAGTTGCCGCAGGTTACCAATCCGCCGTCCGGATTTGTACAGAATTGCAATTCGACACCGTTCCGGACAACCACCGGCAATGCCAACCCCCGTCGCGAGGATTATCCCGAAAGCATGGGCATTGAGGATCGCATGACCAATCGCGCTTTGCGGTCCCTGGAGCTATTCGGCGGGGACCAACGCATCAGCCGTGCGGAATTTTTACGTTATAAGTGGGATCGGGCTTATGATTCGCAGGCACCCATCTATCGCGAAGCCATCACGCCGGTGCTGGAAAACCTCACTCCGCAAAATGAAACCGAAAGGCGTGCTCTGGGAATCTTAAGGCAGTGGAATGGACGTACCGATCCCGATAATCGTTCGGCGGCCCTGGCCATTCTAACCTGGCAACCGATCTGGACTTCCATCGTTGTGGACCGGGCGCTGGAACACCCCGACCCGCTGGATACCTTCAGAGCGGCGGTCGATTGGCTGTTAAGCAAGTATGGACGCGTGGATGTGCCCCTTGGACAGGTACAGCGATTAATACGCGGAAACGTGAACTTACCGCTGGGCGGCGGTCCGGATGTGTTGAACGCCATCCATGCACGTAAAGACGGATCAATTTTGCGCGGCTGGGCGGGCGACGCGTACATTCAGATTGCGGAGTTCGGTCCCGATGGCGTGCAATCACTGGCCATACATCAGTATGGTAATTCCAGCCGGGCCGATTCTCCGCATTATAGTGACCAGGCCCCGCTATTCAGCCACCGCACGTTACGCCGTTCTCTATATGACCGGGCGGATATTGAAGAACGCCTGGAATCCGGCTATCATCCCGGCGCGGAGCATCCCCGCTAATTCATTGCGAGCGAAGGATGCTTTGCAGTCATGTCATTGCTACGAGTGCCAGTCAGTCATGCGATTGAGACGAGTGCCGGGGAATCATAGCATTGAGATGAGCGCCGGGCAGTTAACTTTTATGATTTAATCAAACCTTCGAAATAAGGAAGCCGCCGAACTATCGACACGTTCCTGACATCCGGAAAAACACATGAACATGGAAAGCAAATCGGACCAACGCACATATCCCGAATTCGGCGATCTGACCGCCGGTGAAATTCGCATTCGGTTGGATGCCTTTGATAATCTCATCAACAGTGAAATGAAAGCCGAGTATTCCCGGGCTACGGCCGTAGAAGCCGAGCATAAGGCGCGCGCTTTGACCGCCTCGACCGATAGCGACGAAGCCCACATGAGTGCGGTGGAAATTCTGGCCGAAATCAATCCGGATTTTAAAGTTATCGCTCACCGCGGTTGGAGCGGTTCCTATCCCGAGAACACTCTCATTGGAATGCGCGAAGCCATCAAGCTGGGCTGCCATATGATAGAATTCGACGTATCATTGACCGCCGACCGCAAGCCGATCATCATTCACGACACCACCTTGAGTCGCACTACCAACGGTTGCGGTCTGGTATCCGAGCATACATTCCGAGAACTGCGCGGGCTGGATGCGGGCAGTTGGTTTCATCCAAAATACGCCGGCGCGCATTTGCCTTCACTGGATGAGGTTCTATTGATTTCGCGCGGTTCCGGAATCATGGTAAACATTGAATTAAAAAAAGAATACTGGGATAAGGATCAGCGCGACGATAGCGTAGAGCTACAGGTCATCCGGGCCATCAAAAAGTATCGCGTTGAAGACCGGGTGATCGTTTCCTCTTTTCGCTGGAGTTTTATTGAACGTATCCGGGAAGCCGCACCCGAAATCAAAACGGCGCTGTTGCACTTAAAAGATGTGGGCAAGCTGAATCCGGCGGAATTAAAAGAGCGCTATGGAATTTATTGCTTTAATCCGCATAGTATAGAGCTAACCCGCAAGTTTGTGGATCGCTGTCACGAATGCGATTTAAAAATATATCCGTTCACCATCAATTCTTATCGCGACATGGAAACCATGTTGGACATGAGCGTTGACGGCATGTTTACCAACCATCCCAATCGCCTGTTTCGATTTGTGGAAGAACACGGCCGTCGCATTGCACGCCTGAATTCACGCGAAGCCCAGGAAGACGTGTTCGATGTGGACGCAGCCATTAAGCGCATGGAAGGCGAAGAAATGGACAAGGCGCGACGCCGGGCACGCTGGAAGGCCAAACGTATGCTGCTGGAAAGTCGTCGTAACGGCCAGGCAACCTGATTTTGCTTGCGAACAGGTTCGACATAGATAGACTGAGCCCATGATGCAATCCCGGAATAAACCGCAAACAACGCTCCGTTACGGCATCCCTGGTAAAATACTGATTTTGTCCAGTATTCTGTTACTGACAATGGCCTGCGAGCGCAGCTTTCCGGGAGATTACACGCCTTCCGAACAAAAAGTCATTGAGATAACCGCCCGTGTGCTGGGACAACCCGTCGAGCAAATCCGACTGGAACAGGATTACCGCCGGGAATACTCAGCCGATGAGCTCGAAATCGTAGAAATCGCCCTGTTTCTGGAAGATGAGTACGCCTTTACCATCAGCGATCCTGAACTGGACGGCGTACGCACTCCGGCCGATTTTGTTCGCATTGTAGACCGACATCGCACTCAGCCCGATACACAAGCGGCCGATAATGACAAAAATCACGAACAATAAAAATTAATTCGTGTTTATTTTCTGGCGGGTCCTGTTAAATCGGGGACATGGCCGAATCAAGAAAATACGTATTCTCTTTTGGTGATAATAAAGCAGAGGGCGACGCCACCATGCGCAATGAGCTGGGTGGTAAAGGCGCCAATCTCTGCGAAATGGTGCGTCTGGGCATTCCGGTTCCCCCCGGATTTGTAATCTCCACCGAAGTGTGTGTACACTTCTTTAAGAATAATTGGACCTATCCTTTTGGTCTGCGGGAGCAAGTAGACGAAGCTCTCAAGCGCATTGAAATCACAACCAACAAACTCTTCGGCGATCGCCATACGCCCCTGCTTGTGTCGGTTCGCTCCGGGGCGCGGGCCTCCATGCCGGGCATGATGGATACCATTCTGAATCTCGGCCTGAACGAACAGACCGTACAGGGTCTGGTGGAGATGACCGGCGACGAACATTTTGCCTACGATTCTTATCGTCGCTTCATACATATGTACAGCGATGTGGTGCTGGGTATTGTGGACGAGGATGAAAGTCCCTTCGAAGCGATTCTGGATCAAATTAAAAAAGCGCGCGACGTAAAAGCCGATTTTGAACTTTCCGCCGCCGATTTAAAAGAAATCGTACATAAATTCAAAGAGCTGGTAAAAGAACGTACAGGCAAAAGCTTTCCCGAATCACCGGCCGAACAACTCTGGGGCGCCATTGGAGCCGTCTTCCGCTCCTGGATGAATGAACGCGCTATCGAGTACCGCAAGATGTACCATATCCCCGAAGAATGGGGCACCGCCGTAAACATTGTAGGCATGGTATACGGCAACCTGGCGGAAAACAGCGGTACCGGCGTGGCCTTTACCCGCAATCCCGCAACGGGTGAAAATAAAATGTACGGCGAGTATCTGATGAACGCCCAGGGCGAAGATGTGGTGGCGGGAACGCGCACGCCCATTACCATCAGTCAGCTTCAAAATGAAATGCCGCCGATCTATGACGAACTGCATCGCATCGCCACCACGCTGGAAAAGCACTATCGCGATATGCAGGACATTGAGTTCACCATCGAACGCGGCAAACTATGGATGCTGCAATGTCGTACCGGTAAGCGCACGGGCATGGCGGCCATGCGCATTGCCATTGAAATGGTCGAGTCGGGTTTGATCAACGAGCGTGAAGCTCTGATGCGCGTAGATCCCAATCACCTGAATCAATTATTGCAGCCCCTTTTTGATATAGAAAAAAAAGACGAGGCCATTCAGGAAGGACGCTTGCTGGCGAAGGGTTTACCGGCCGGGCCGGGGGCCGCTTCCGGTAAAATCGCGTTTTCCACCGCGGCGGTAGAGCGCTACCTGGCCGAAGGACATCCCGCCATTCTGACGCGTATTGAGACATCACCCGACGATATTCGCGGCATGAAGCACGCGGCCGGTATTTTGACTCAACGCGGCGGTATGACCTCGCATGCCGCGTTGATTGCACGCCAGATGGGTAAAGTCTGCGTGGTAGGTTGCGGCGATATTGAAATCAACTACAAAGAAAAGTCCATGAAAGTGGGCGATTTGACTTTGAAAGAAGGCGATGACATTTCCATCGACGGCTTTGTAGGCGAAGTCATCAACGGGCACATTGACAGTCGACCTTCCAGTGTGGTGCGTCGTTATCTGCATGGCGAAACCGTACAGGGCAGCCAATCGCTGGTGATCTTTGATAAGATTATGGAATGGGCCGACCATTT
>JAGRMX010000589.1 GCA_020441025.1 Leptospiraceae bacterium | reverse complement strand
ATCAATACGGTCACAACTTCGGAGCCTGCAAAATCGTCGAGGATCGCTGGGTGATAGCACTGGACGCCGTCAGCGGCCAGCAACGCTGGAAATTTCAGGCCATCACACCGCCCGAGCCCGCAGCGGGGATACCCGCAAACAGTTGTTCGTTGCCTTTTCACAGCCTGGCGCTGAGCCCGGACGGTCGCAGGGTGGCGCTCGGTGATTGTGTCGGCACAATCGCGATTTTAGATTCCGCTACCGGATCGCAGCAATTTCGCGTACCGGCTTACGTATTGACCGCCCGGCAGTTTGATTTTCCGGGATTTTACTCGATCCACAGTCTGGTTTTTGATCCGACCGACTCCAATCATCTGTTTGTGGTTGCGGGGGAGTCGGCTTCGAAGACCATGATCGCTCAGGTAAGTTTAACTCAGCGCAACTTTACATCTAAATTGCTTACCGGGGTGAGCGATTCCATGCCGCGTCTGGCTTTCAGTCCCGACGGTCGCGTGCTGGGCATCGGTGGTGATAATCTGTATCTGATGGATCGTCAAACAGGTCGGGTTTTATTTTTAACCTGGGAAAGCAACGGGTATGCGCGCCGGTTCGCGTTTCATCCGCGGTCGCAGGAACTGGCGCTGATCATGCAGCAAGAAGTAATATTTGTGCAGCCCCGTCCCAGACGTTCGATTTTTCAGGCGGGCGCGCAGTGGAAGTCTACCGGCCTACGGGTAGAGCGCCACACGGCTCTGTTTGCCCGTGCTACGAATGGCGCCGAAATCAGTATCGGCTGGAGCGGTCGGCGCATCGATGCTTATGATTATGAGAGCATTGAACACTTTGGATTTGATGACGATTATTATATTAAAGAAGGCGGGGAACTGGAGCTGAAATCAACCGGCGGAAACATCGCCGTTGAAATTTACGGCGGCATGGCCGGCAATGAAAGTCCACGCGCTTTACGTCAGTCGCTATTGCCCTGGGGACGCTATTGGAGTAACATGGGCGTGTTGCTGGAAGAGGAACACACGGACGTGGCCGAGGATGCGGACGACTCCGAAAATGAAATCGAAACCGTCGATCCGGAAGACGCCGAAGATGAATTTAAATACGCCATCAATACGTCCAATACCGCTCTGTTGCGTGGTGCGCTGGCGGCGGGGGCCGATGTGAATACGCGTATGGATCTGGAGAATACCGGTCTGATTAACGCCGCTATCACCGGTGATATTCCAATCATGAAGATTCTGCTGGAACACGGCGCCGATGTGGAAGCGCGTAATTTTGTTGGCAATTCGGCTCTGACCGGCGCGGCCTACAACGGCGAACTGGAGGCGATCCGAGAATTGTTGCGAGCGGGAGCGGATGTAAACGGTACCGGTTATCAAAAAATTACGCCGTTAATGAACGCGGCGCGTAAATGCCGGGTGGAAACCGTGCGGGTATTGATTGAAGCCGGCGCCGCCAACAGTGCCAGAGACGAAGAAGGGCAAACGGCGCACGACTACGCCCTGACCAATTGTGATTACAGTCTGACGCGTCGGATGGAAGCCGTCGGATTAAAGCCGCAGTGATGGCGGGGTGGCGGCGAAGAATCCGAAAAGAACCTTCTGGAATTGCAGCTCTCCTGCATGGTTTTACTCGTCCCGCGTTTCCTGGTTATTCAGCAATAGGTTCCGCATAATATCGGCACCGGGCATTTTGCTTTCCTGTAATCCCTTGATGATATCAATATACATTTTGTAAACCGGTGAGACTACTCTGTGTCGTGCTGATTTTGGTAGTACGCCGCGCATGTCGAGATGATCACTGATTTGATGGTAGAGTTCATCCCACCGCATGGGGTCCATTTCCCAGCCATACGCGCCCACTCTTCGATTCACGGTAATCACATCCAGTTCCAGATCGTGCAATTTTTTTACGGTATACTTAATGCCGGTTTTTTTAAAACCGATAGTTTCGTAAACTCTCCAGAGATATTTGTCGGATGCCGCCACAAAGAATGAACGTCCGGAGGTTACCATTACCTGAAACATGCGCTCAAACATACCGACCAGTACGTCGGTTTTTCGGTATCCATGATGAGTGCATAAACCGGTAACTTCTATAATTTGGTCCGGTGACGGTAGTTTAGCAAAATCGGACTCGGAAATGTATTTTTGAAACTCGAATGGAACTTTAACACCATCGGCAAATGAAATGTTTACGCTGCCGACCAATCGGTTCTCATGCCAGGCGGTCAGTATTCGACTGTATTCGTCGTTTTCATAAGAAACGGA
>JAGRMX010000588.1 GCA_020441025.1 Leptospiraceae bacterium | reverse complement strand
ATGTACAGGTTATGAATGAAGGGCCCGGTCATGTTCCCATGCACTTAATTCAGGAAAATATGGAAAAGCAACTGGAATGGTGCGGGGAAGCGCCGTTCTACACACTGGGACCGCTGACTACCGACATCGCACCAGGGTATGATCACATTGCGTCCGCCATCGGCGCGGCCATGATCGGCTGGTTCGGTACGGCCATGTTGTGTTATGTGACTCCCAAAGAACATCTGGGGCTGCCCAATCGGGATGATGTGCGCGAAGGAGTTATCGCCTATCGCATTGCGGCCCACGCGGCGGACATCGCAAAGGGACATCCCGGCGCACAGTTGCGTGATGACACTCTCAGCAAAGCGCGATTTGAATTTCGCTGGCAGGATCAATTTCAACTCGCCCTCGATCCGGAAACGGCGCAGGATTTTCACGATGCCACGCTGCCGGCGGAGGGCGCACGTCTCGCGCATTTTTGCTCCATGTGCGGTCCTAAGTTTTGTTCCATGAAGATTTCGACGGAAATTGCCGCCGATGCGGCCCGGCTGGCGAATCTTCAGCCGGTAGATGGGAATTCCGACGGAGTTCACGCACATACCCCGACGGAATCCGGGAATCGGGAACGAGTTCACGCGCCATCGACGCCGGATGCAGGAAGTCTGCACGGAGTTCACGCATCTCTCACTTCTAAATCGGAATCTGTTGATCCGACGGAAAAAGCCCACCAGTTCGACGATGCGCAGGAGGCGGTTGCCGGCATGCGGGCCAAGGCGCGTGAATTCCGGGAGTCGGGCGGGGAGATTTACATTGCCGGGCAGAGTTCGGATTGATTTGATGCGTGAACACATTCGCACAGCGCCGCCCCATGCTCTGCGGATAGTTTCGGGAATAAACGGCCTTCTCCAAGAAGGCCGCCATTTGCGGATAAAAAAACCGGGGAAAAACGATTCGTGGACAACCGGACATGAGCATCCATGGCCCGGTAATACGGCGCGTTTTTTCGTATCCAGAAAAGTGCAGCACTCCATTTTGCTGGCATGGTTTACTGGCATCGCTGGAACATGGCTGCGGTTCTTTTCTGTTTCAGCCTGTCTTGCACCGGCGCTGTTGCGCAGCCCCTGGCCGTTGAGGGTCGATTGGATGCGCAGGCCATTGATTTAAAAACGCAACCCGTTCGCTTGAATGGAGAGTGGGCTTTTTACCCGGATGTATTTCTGGTACCGGAAACTTCCAGTTCCGCACCAACCGCTTCCGGTGAAGCGGAAAACTCCCCAACCGATTCAGAACTCAATAATAGAGTCGTTTATGCCGACGTTCCGGAAGTCTTTCCCGGCCATACGCAAATCGGCAGCTATCGGCTGACCGTGCGGATAGATCCCGCGCATTTAAAGGGCGATCATCTGGCCGTGGCCATATACAGCATGGGCACCGCCTTTGAATTGTATGCCAACGGATTCCAGGTAACCTCCGCCGGCCAAATCGGCACAGATCGAGCATCGACCATTCCCGCCTATCACCCCGGCGTGTATCGCATTCCGGACGCTGCGATAGAACTGGCGCAAGAGACCGGACGATTGATTCTGTTGATGCGCATAGCCGGCTTTCATTATGCGGATAGCGGCTTCTGGTCCCCCATTGCCATCGGCGAGCAATCTTTATTAAAAGATCGCCGATTGTTTCGGATCAGCACAAACACTTTCTTCAGCGGCGCGATCTTTATGATCGGTTTATATCATATCGCGGTATTTTTACTGCATCGGCGGCGGATCTTCCTGGCTACGCTGTACTTCGGACTCAGCGGCGTACTCATTGCCATTCGCAACTTTTTGAGCGGCGATCGTATGTTTGCCTATTTTTTCGATGTGCTCGACTGGCACTGGCAATTACGGCTGGAGTTGATCGCCATATATCTGGCCTGGCCTTTATTTTTAACTTACCTGAGCCATGCGTTTCCACGCATGTTGCATCGCATCCCATTGCGCGTAGTTCAGATATCGGCGGCCGTATTCGCTCTGGCGGCGTTATTCTTACCCTCCTACATTCATACACGATTAATAATCATATTTGAAATCGCGTTGATTCTTTCCGGCGTCTATCTGGCAGCGATGTTCATCGCCACCTGGCGCCGTCGCATGACCGGTCGATTTATTGCAACCGTGGGTTTTCTGATACTGTTCGCGACGATTATCAACGACATTATGTACGAGCGTTCGGTTTTTAATACCGGTTATCTGCTGTCCTCCGGTTTCTTTATTTTTATTTTTTCGCAATCCTATTTACTGGCACGCCAGTT
>JAGRMX010000587.1 GCA_020441025.1 Leptospiraceae bacterium | reverse complement strand
GAAGAGAATTCCGTTACCATAACGTATCGACCATCCGAGTTTTCCTATTTTCGCGTTACCGCCGAACGGACCACCTTACTCGAACTGGGATACAACACTTATCAGTATTATTTCCAGGCGGACTTTTTGCTGGGTATGCATCCGGCGCATCACTATTGAGGTTACATCATGGAATCCTATATGAACAAAAGCAGAATCAAAAAAATCAAAACGATTTTACCGGGCTTACTTTGCAAAGACAGGCAAGAACTCGGGTTAAAATATCATGGCGACTTACCGGGCAGGTTAATCCGACAGATTTTTCAATTGTTCATTGCCGGTGGAGCGCTGTTCTTATTTGCACAAACAGCGCCACTTCCGGCACAGTCTGAAAAGCTGCACGTAGTAACCACTACGACCGACTTGGCTTATCTGGCTCAGCAGGTGGCCGGCGATAGAGCGCAGGTCAACGCGTTGATCGGCGGCAATATCGATCCACACTATGCTCAGGCCCGACCGGATTATATTGTGCGTCTGAATCGCGCGGATGTATTTGTGCAGGTGGGCCTGGAACTGGAATCGGGCTGGGTGCCGCCATTGTTGCGCAGCGCCCGCAACCGGGACATTATGCCCGGCGGCAGAGGATATTGCGATGCCAGTGTCGGCATACATGTGCTGGAAAAGCCGGAGCAAACTATCAGCCGCAGTATGGGTCACTTGCATCCCTTCGGCAATCCGCATTATTGGACCGATCCGCTCAATGCCAGTATTATGGCCCGCAATATCCGCGACGCGTTGATTCGGGTCGATCCGGACGGTATTGAGATATACAATCGCAATTACGCCAACCTGCATGAAAGCTTGAAACAACTGACACTGGAATTGACTCGCAACTATGCGCAACTACGCGGCCTGCAGGTAGCCGTGTATCACAAGGAGTTCACTTACTTCACCCATCGTTTTGGAATGGAATCGGCCGTTTCCATTGAAGAAAAGCCGGGGGTAGTTCCTTCCGCGGCTTACCTGGAAGAAGTGGTCCGCACAATGCAATCACGCAACATACGATTGATTCTGATTTCACCGTACAATAACCCGCGGTATGCCGAACAGGTGGCGGAACGAACCGGCGCACGCATAGTGGTTATGCCGCTGAGCACCGGCAGCGATCCCCACGTGCAAACTTATCCCGATACTCTGCGGGTGATGCTGCAACGCATTCAAGCGGCGTTGGCGGAAAAGAATCAACAGACGTATTTCGTCACACCGCTGCAAAAGAGCACGCCCACATGAGATTATTGGATTTAACCGATGTGAATGTGGGTTACGGACATACGGTTGTGGCCGGTCCCATCACTCTGACTCTGCAATCGGGCAGCGCATTGCTCATCGCCGGGCCCAACGGTGCCGGCAAAACTACCTTACTGCGTACCATCGTCGGCTTTCAGAAACCCATATCCGGAACCATACAAAGATTTACCGACCGCCTGGCGCTGGTTCCGCAATCCGGAAACAGGAACACGGACATGCCGATGTCCATTCAATCCGCCTTGCAATATGCGCATCCCGATTATGTTCGGCCCGGTAGTCTGTTATGTAAAAATCGTGTTTCAAACGATACGGATCGAGCACTCGAAATCGTCGGTTTACTGGAACGACGCCGTATGCAGATTGCCAACTGTTCGGGAGGCGAATGGCAACGCTTCTTAATTGCCCGGGCCCTTTTATTAAATCCGGAAATACTTATTCTGGATGAACCCATGTCCGCCCTCGATCAAGACGCACGTCGATCATTGATCGATCTATTGCAATCTCTGCGCTCCAATCGAGAACGACCCATGGGTTTAATTTTGACCGGTCATGAATTGAACGCATCTGGCATGTATACGGATGTGTATAGCCTGAAGGTACACTGACAGATCATCTAAATAATCGTTTGGACGCGAGTGGAGTTGTAATCAAAGGAGCGATCTGTGCTGGAAAGTCTGGAATTTTACGCATATCAAATACTGACCGGCTGTGTGCTGGGCAGTATATGTGCAGTCATCGGCGTAGTCGTGGTGCTGCAGCGCAAAACTGTTTTTACTCTGACCCTCAGTCAGGCAACTACTCTATCCATTGCGTTGTTTCTGACGATGTTTACGAGTGAAACCGGCACATTGTACCGCAGTGGGAATCTGGCCATCATCGGCCCGGCTCTGGTTTTGATGCTGCCATTTTTAACATCTTCCGGAGTACGATTTTCAGAAACACTTCTGATCGGAGGCATGCTGGCCTACGCGGCTCTGGCGCAGATTGTGATAG
>JAGRMX010000586.1 GCA_020441025.1 Leptospiraceae bacterium | reverse complement strand
TCAGGGCTCCAGTGAGCAGGCGGCCAGCGTGGAAGAGACCAGTGCGTCCCTGGAGGAAATGACTTCCAGCATCACCCAGAACGCGCGCAACGCGGCCGAAACCGAAAAAATCGCCGTTAAGACCGCCACCGAATCGGAAGAAGGCGGGCAGGCCGTCGAAGATACGGTCAAGGCCATGAAGCAGATCGCGGAAAAAATCGAAATCATTGATGAAATCGCCTATCAGACGAATCTGCTGGCATTGAATGCGGCCATCGAAGCGGCCCGGGCCGGAGATCACGGCAAAGGTTTCGCGGTGGTAGCGTCGGAAGTACGCAAGCTGGCCGAACGCAGCCAGGGCGCGGCGCAGGAAATCAGTACACTTGCTACCGATAGCGTGGAGATTGCCCTGCGCGCCGGCGAGTTACTGAATCAGATAGTGCCGGCCGTACGTCGAACCGCCGACCTGGTGCAGGAAATCACAGCATCCAGCAAGGAGCAGGATTCAAATGTGAATCAAATCAATTCCGCCGTCGGTCAGCTGGACAACCTGGCCCAATCCAACGCGTCCGCCGCCGAAGAGCTGGCTTCAACGGCGGAAGAACTCTCAGGTCAGGCGCAACAACTACAACAATTGATGGAATTTTTCCGCCTGCGTTCCGACGGCGATCTGGATGGAGATTTCGAAGCGGCCGGGAAAATCGCCGGCAGCGCACAGGGAAAGACTCAGCCCGTAAAACCGGTTACATCCGCCGCTAAAAGCGTAACTTCGGAGGATCCGGCGGACGAAACAACCGATTCGGACGCACCGGAAACCGGGGAGCAACGCGATACCCGCGGGGAATTTGAACGCTTTTAATTATTGTTTGCTGATGGGACCTGTTTAGATTACGCGCGGATACTCGGGAAGAACACATGACGCAGGAAGGATTACAAAAAGCCGGCTCCATTACCCGGAGTCAATATTTAACCTTTCATCTGGGTAGCGAGGATTACGGCATTGAAATATTGAATGTAAAAGAAATCATTCAGTATTCGGGTGTAACCAGTGTTCCGCGCACGCCGGACTATGTGCTGGGCGTCATCAATTTGCGCGGGAATGTCGTACCGGTGCTCGATTTATTAAACCTGTTCGGCGAAGATCACATTCGGCAAACCAAACGCACCTGCATTATCATAGTAGAGATTGAGGACGCCGGGGAAGCCATGCAGGCCGGTTTGATAGTCGATGAAGTGGACGAAGTCATCGGGTTGGGTCCCGATGAAATTGAAAAAGCACCGTCATTCGGTTCGGGAACCCGCACACGCTTTATCAAGGCCATGGGTAAACTCGGAGAACGATTTATCATCCTGCTGGATTTAACCCGGATTATTGCACCGGACGAATTGCATGTGTTTAAAGACGAAGGCGGTGGAGATTAGAAAAACGCTTTAAGAGCCGCCGATTGTTTCCGATCGTTTCGTCTCCATACGGAATTTTTCAACGCTGAATCAACAGTCGAATTGGAATGCTTTTTTTATTAATTCATGCCAATGCGCTGTCTCAGTAACACGACATGAGTGCCGGTTCATCCACGGGAATTACGGATCAAGATCCTGCGAGCAATTTGCAGGCCAGAGTGCGACACATAACGCGCACAATATTGCTATCCGATGAAGAGTTCGGTCTTTTTCGAGATTTGATCTATAGACTGGCGCGCATCAGTTTGAGCGATCAAAAAAAAGCGCTGGTAGCGGGTCGCCTGAATCGCCGCGTACGTCATCTCCGATTACCTTCGTTTAAGTCCTATTACGATTATGTTCATAGCCCGGCGGGCGCGTCCGAACTGCAATTGATGGTGGATGCGTTGACCACCAACGAAACTTCGTTTTTTCGCGAGCCGGAACATTTTCATTTTCTGGGTAAGGAAATCCTGGCGAAACGCCAGGGTGAGTCGAAGTCGGTGCGAATATGGAGCGCGGCCTGTTCCAGCGGAGAAGAACCGTACAGCCTGGCCATGGTCTGTCATGATCGACTGGGCACAGATCGCTGGCAAATACTGGCAACGGACATCAGTCGCACGGTTCTGGAGCGGGCCGAGCGAGGACTGTATAGCATTTCCGCCGCGCCGCGTATCCCGGAATATTATTTAAAAAAATACGCACTGAAAGGCGTAGGCAACATGGAAGGCATGTTTACGTTTAACGATGAAATCAAAAAAGGCATCCAATTTCGGAGCATGAATCTGGCGGAGCGCAAACCGTGTGAGTCTCAATTCGACTGCATTTTCCTGCGCAATGTAATGATTTATTTTGACCGGGAAACAAAAA
>JAGRMX010000585.1 GCA_020441025.1 Leptospiraceae bacterium | reverse complement strand
GGTGACGCTGCCCATCGATTGCGGGAATTTATGCCTGATGCGTTATATCCCGCCGCCGGAATCGATTGCTGGTATCTGGACGGATTTGCTCCGGCGCGCAATCCGGATCTATGGAGCGCGCATATTTTTGCGGCCATGAAGCGATTGTCTGCGGCGGATGCCACCGCCGCCACATATTCGGTGGCGGGAGTAGTAAAACGAGGACTGGAATCGGCCGGATTTGCCTATGAGCGCGCGGCGGGTTTCGGACGCAAAAAAGAAATGCTGGCTGCCGTTCGAAAATCGGCGGATACATTGCGTAATCAATTGTGATTTTATAAATAATCTATTTAAGTCCGACAGATACGGCTTCAATCTGCTTCTCAATCGAGATTAGCCCGGGCTTATAAGCGCCGATCAAATCCGATTGAACGCTTCTCTCTTCATGTTTTTTTACAGTCTTTGCGCCCCTGATCATCTCAGGTGATTAAATGGCGCATTCTGTTTATAAAGAAAAAATGGATATTAAGGACCACAGTGTGGAATTGGTCGTATGTCAAATCGTATTGCGGTAAAAAAGCAATCCGCCGTACAGGTATCTATGCTGGCCGTTCCGGGAGTAATCACGCTGTGTTTGCTGCTGAGTGGCTGCTTTACCGCCACCAGTCTGACAGCGAAGAACACGACCGTGCCGGTGCTGGTCGGTCCGGTGCGGACAATCGGCGGTAGTCCAACTCCCGGAGCTGATGCGGACGGAGGCGAATCATTCGAAATTACATCGGAACACTATAGAATATACAGTAGTGGTGGCTCTTATTCTTCCACTGTTGAAGCCGATGATGGTGTGCAGAAGTTCGATGTAGAATTGATTAAAAAAACGCCCGCCAATCTAAAGTCCATATATATAGATGAAATCCAGGTTGAGACCTACCAATTTCATGTGATCTTCTCCTCGCGTGAAAGCAGTAAGACCGTTATACGAGGCCGTATAACGGAGCAGGCAGGAGGTCGCTGATGCGTCTGCTGATGAAAATTATTATTATTCTATCGCTGTCGGTTTTCGTTCTGCGATGCGCCGGTGCCAGCAGCTTCGTACGCTTTGAAGACGCCCAGTATCCCGTTTCTTTGAGTGCTTTTCTGTATGATGCTGAAGGGCAACCGGTTTATCCCGGTCAGCGTCTTGAAAAAGTAGGGACGATCGAATACGAAAAAACAATCTGGGCCAGCGGTTACGGCCATGTCGAATTCAGTTATTATACCGACCCGGGAGGGATAATAAATGAACAGGTGCAAGGCGCGCAGGGGGACGGAGTTATCAATCTGGTCATTGCTACGGAGCCGTGCGCTCTGAATGCATTTTTAGTTTTTTCCTTTATACCTTTTTGGCCCGGTTGCGCGAGTGTTTCCATCAGTGGAGATATTGTTAAGCTGAGTAATTGATGGATATGAATTACAAAAAAATAATAAACACAATAGCAGGCATGAGCGTCATTATTCTGGGTATAGGCGGCGTTCAATGTAATCTGGGTAGCGCCCGGTCGTTGAATTACGAGGACGCCGGTATTACGGAAGCCGGAGAGCGAATCATCATTGAACAGGATGATCAGGAAACCAGCCTGGAATTGTATGCGGAATGTCAGGGAATCGGACCGGTAATTTCGGGCACCGAAAGATTAATTCGAAACTCAGCCGCCAAAAACGGAGCCAATGTAGCTCAGAAGATCGCGACGTACCGAAACGGCAATGAGATTGTGGGGTATGCAGCTCGTTTGTGGAAATGCCCCGGGCGTTAATCTGTCAATGTCTCAGGTCGTCACATTCAAAAATTTTTCTAACCGATAGATTACAATTGCGCGGACGTTTATTGATTCCAGCCGCCAATTCGTGCTTGTCCGCACCACAACCGAATGGTCACCTTCCTGTACCGATCAGCGGCCTGTGTAAAAAATGGAGGCGGAAAAAAATCCAATCAACCGGGTGATGGTAATTGGAGCGGGCCTGGCGGGCTCGGCGGTAGCTGAGGCTCTGGCCAGACGCGGATGGAGTGTAACCGTCCTCGAAGCGGAAGACCGCATTGCTTCGGGCGCATCGGGCAATCATGCCGGGATAGCACTGCCGGCGATTACGGCCAAACCCACTACACTTTCACGTTACTCCCAGGCGGCATTTTTATATCTGTTGCGGCACCTGGATCGTCTGGCCGGTGAAAAGCATGATCCGAACCCGACCATTTGTTTCCCCACCCGGGGCATTCTACAACTGGGATTCAATGAAGCCTTTCGGAAGCGTTTTCATCAGGCGGCGGAACTGC
>JAGRMX010000584.1 GCA_020441025.1 Leptospiraceae bacterium | reverse complement strand
CCCAGAATCGCCAGGAAAGAAAGGGGCATCAGCAATCGAGAGGCGGAAATACCGCGCCGTCGGGTCCACTCGGTGATTACCGGCAGGAATATGGAAACTACGGCGGTATTATTTAAAAAAGCGGATAGCGGCAACACTACCGCCGCAATCCTGTTTAGAATTCCAAATTCCGTGCGCGCATTGCCCAGCACGCGTTGAGCGATGCCGTTGATCACTCCCGTTTCGCGCAAAGTAGCCGAAACAATAAAGAGCATTCCGACCGTAATTACCGCCGGATTCGCAAAACCTGAGAACGCTTCTTGCGGTGTGATGACGCCCGCTGCCGCCAGAACGACAATCGCTCCGACAAACAACACGTCCGGGCTACTGACATTTCGTGTCAGGGCGACAAACAATACGACGGTTACAGCCAGCGTAACCCAGGCATCAATTCCCATTTAGCCGGTGTTTATTTGCGATCGATAGCAAATCGTTCTAAACTCTTTAATAATAATGTGGCCCCGAAGCCGGTAAGCACAGTTCCCAACAGACCAACCAGTAAAGTGGAAGCAAACCATCCGGAAATAAGCGTCCATTGATAGTCGGCAAACGGCGCATGATATTCCAGCGCATGAGAAGTGTATACGGCGGTAGCGCTCAATTGATGCAATACAATCTCCAGAGCATCGGGCAAATCGCTCGAAAATAATACCGCCAACACCAGCAATGCAATCAGCATCATTGCGGACACCCATCCTTCCGCCCGCCGATTCATCAATGGATTCGAAGCGGGTTGCGAGTACGCTTCCAGCAATAAAATTACCGCAACCGAAATCAGCACTTCGAGCAGAGCCACCGGCAGGTGCGATGCCAGGAGGGCACCCAGCCCGGCCGACGCGGACCAACTACCGGACAAAGCCAGTTCCAGTGCACAGGCCACCGCCGCCATCTGCACCGAGAGAATCGCACTCACCGTAATCAGCAGCACGCGTCCGAACCTGGTTTGAAATAGGCGCGCCACTATTGGATGCGCACTGCCACGCTGAAATAAAACCATGGGCACGGAAGCAATCAAAGCCATGTTCAAAATATTGGCACCCAGGGCGAAGAGACCGCCGTCACCGAATAACAGACATTGCACGGTTAATACACAGGCCATGATGACCATAGCCGGAAACGCTCCGCAAAGATAGACCAGTAGCGTGGCGCCGATTAGATGTCCGGAAAAATTATCCGCCAGGGGAAAGTTCATCATCTGGGCTACGAACACCAGCGCCGCCAGAAATATAGTCCGCGACATCCGCTCAGGGCCTTTCATCGGAGCGGCCGAACGACTGTCCGCATTGAAAAAATCATGCGACGCAAGGCGCACCCTGTCGTTCCGGGCGGTCGGCACCGCATGCGATTTTTGACGGCGTGTATGGTAATAACCGACCAGAGTCAGGCCGGCCAGAGCGGCGACGGCGGTCGCACCGGCCACCGGCTCCGAGATATAATGATCAGGGATGTGCATGGCAATACCTCTTCGGAAATCTCCTGTTCGGTACAATTCCAACCGAACCAAAACCGATTGTCCATAACACTCAGAAATCGTCGATCAAATCCGAATAGAATTTTTTAGCGTATCGGACCGCTATCCGGAATTGTTTTATATTTGCCAGACCGGTGGAAATGTGATCTATATCATTTTTTACTCATAGCCGGCTATGAAATCGCCACCGGGATGCGCGGTCGGTGGCAATCCAGAGAGCAGAGTCATTGCATGCAGGATAATGTTTACAAACCTTCCCGGGCGGATATTGCCAGCCCCGGAGAAAAGAGTTTCGATTTCAGCCGGGCCATGAACGAAACCATGGAAACTTTCAAGACCCAGTGGGGACTCGGATTGGGCATTATGGTCCTGCTGGCCTTTGCGATTCTCATCCTGATCATTCCCCTGTACGCTTTAATGTTCTTTGCTATGATCGGGATAGGTACCGGAGAAGGATTGCCCGATGTGCCGGTAGAAATGATGATGGGCGGCGCCGGATTGATCTATCTGGTTCTCATGATTGCTTCGTTATTTATCGGCGGCCCCATTTATGCTTCATTGCCGATCCTGGGTCTGGAAATGTTCCGCGGACGAGCGCGGGTCGGAAATTTATTCGCCGGGTTTAAACGCTACTGGCCCACCCTGGGCGCCGTACTGATACAGTACACATTGATTATGCTGCCCATGATCCCATTTATACTGATGTACATAGCGGCTTTTGCCAGCATGTTTACCGAATTAGATAAGGCGAATGCGGATTCGGGTCCGCCGGTCATGTTCT
>JAGRMX010000583.1 GCA_020441025.1 Leptospiraceae bacterium | reverse complement strand
TCCCGCAATCCGCCGGGGCCCGGGAACGCTTCGGCCATCTCTTTCAGGGCATGGTTCGCTTTCATGCCGACCATCCGATCGCGTTTCATTTCCTGGAAATTCACCACCATGTGTACCTCGATGAACACAGCCGTGAATTGTACGCCGATGTGATGCGCTTTTTGACGGGCTTTCTGGAGGAGACGCGTGCGGCTCAAATAACGCGGCCGTTGCCGGCCGTCGCCATCGTGGCCATGATACTGGGCGCCTTTACAGGAATGGTAAAAGCCGCGGAGCAGGATCAGTTTACTCTCAGTCCCGAAGTGATTGCGGAAACCGAGCGAGCCTGTTGGGCCGCTATTGCCAACGAGTCCCAGCGGAATGATGATCGGCAATCCGGCATCGAACGGATTGAATCATAAAAAGAATCCGGACCTATCACCACAAATCTGAGCGGGTATTATGGCAGATATAGAATATAAAATTTTAACAAATCACAATATGAAGTTAGTAAAAAAATTCAATGCTGGATTGTGCCAGGCTAAACAGAAAAAAATCTAAGGAGTCCATCAAATGGGAAAATTGTTGAGTCAAAAATATCAGGGAGCCGCGTTAATCACGGGCGCTTCCGGCGGGTTGGGTGCGGAGTTTGCGCGTCAAATTGCCGCCGGGGGTATGAATTTGATTCTGGTGGCCCGCAGTCGCGATAAAATGGAAACGCTGGCCACCGAGTTACGCGAGCGGCATGGCGTGCAGGTGCAGGTGATTGCGCAGGATTTGAGTGCGCTCGATGCGGCTCAAAAAATTCAATCGGCGGTTGCATCCACGGGATGGAATGTCGGATTGCTGGTAAACAACGCCGGTTTCGGCAGTCACGGTCGTTTTCAGAATCTGGATGTGAACGGGGAATTGCGCATGGTGGATTTGAATTGCCGCACTCCGGTGGCGTTGACGGCGGCCTTTGTTCCGCAGATGATTGAACGGCGCAATGGGGGCGTCATCTTTCTGGCCAGTATCGGCGCCTATCAACCCACGCCCTTCTTCGCAACCTACGGCGCCACCAAAGCATTTAATCTGATGCTGGGCGAAGCGCTATGGGCCGAGCTACGCGATTATAATGTCGATGTAATTGCTCTTTCACCCGGTTATACCCGCACCGAATTCCAGCAGGTGGCGGGAGTTCAAAATAAACCCGTGACGGGTTGGTCCGATCCGCGTGATGTGGTGGAACGCTGTCTGAATAAACTGGGGCGTAAACCTTCTACCATTCCGGGCTTCATGAACTGGTTATTGGCCTGGTCCATTCGGTTCACTCCGCGTCGCATGGCGGCCCGGGCGGCTTACATGCTCAGTAAGGTGGATTGAAAAGACCGTACAAAATCAAACGCCTGTGGGAATAGAAATAAAAATGCAGGTTCAGGCCGGTCGAGCCTGCATTTCAATCAGCTTGCGCGAACGTTCAATGTAGTAATCCACCAGAGGATCATCGGGCGCTTTCTTTTTCAAATTGCGAAACTCTTCCAGAGCGCCGCCGTATTCGCCGGTTTTGAATAAATTGCGCGCCAGAATATAACTGGCCAGATTCAGCAGCTTCTGTTCGCGCAATTCGTCCGGATCGCCTTCGAATACTTCATAAAATTTAATATCCCGTTCCTTGCCCCGTACCCGGATGCGATCGATTTCGCGGGTGGCCACCTGCAGGTCTTCCGTGAGTTCGTTGTACACCGATTCGCTGATTAAAACCGTTCCGCCGTATACTTTGGTCAAATCCTGTAGACGGGCGGCCACGTTAACCGTATCGCCGATGACCGTCGTATCCAACCGGTCTCGCACTATTTCGGGCACGTTCAGGCTTTCTTTGATGGCTTTTTTATCGAATCCGACGGTACCCAGCATGAGTTTGCCGGTATGCAGTCCGGTTCCGGTCTGGATGGGCTGGTAACCCTGGGTATTGACCCGGTAATTGTTATATCGAATCAATTCTTTACGCAGCTCGATGGCGGCCCGCACCGCGTCGGTCGGTGAACCGGCAAATAATGCCAGAATGGCATCGCCGATAAATTTATCGATGATGCCGTCATAGCGATGAATCAGAGGTACCATGCGTTTTAAATAAGAGTTTAAAAAGCGAAAGTTATCTTCTACGGACATCTGTTCCGACATAGTGGTGAAACTGCGGATGTCGGTAAACAGTACGGTAAAATCGTGTTCTACGGCGGTTCCAAATTCTACCTGTCGGATGTCCGTAGCGCCCAGATAATTTAAAAATTCGGTCGGTACGAAACGCGCCACCGATTCGGTAATTTCACGTTT
>JAGRMX010000582.1 GCA_020441025.1 Leptospiraceae bacterium | reverse complement strand
AACGACCGTGGGCCCCTATCAATTGTATGGCAGTGAATTGGTGGCAGCCTGCGCGCGCACCGGCACCGATTATATGGATTTAAACGGGGAACCGGTGTGGATGCAGGCCATGATCGCGGCGCATCAGAGCGCGGCGGAAAAATCGGGCGCGCGCATTTTGTTTTCAGCGGGATTCGATTCGCTCCCGTCCGATCTGGGGGTGTGGTTCTTACAGCAAGCGGCGCAAAAACGATTCGGCTCGCCAATGCCCCGCATTAAATGCCGGGTGCGCCGCATGAAAGGCGACGCTTCGGGCGGCACCATGGCCAGTATGAAAGCCACGTTAAAAGCTACGATTAAAGATCCGGGCGCACGGGAAGCACTGGGCGATCCTTTCGCGCTGACACCCGGATTTGTGGGACCGAAGCAACCGGCCGGCATAGTGCCCGAGTACAATCACGCGGAGGGTTTCTGGGAGGTTCCTTTTGCCATGGCGGCCATCAATACCAAGAATGTGCATCGATCCAACTTTTTACTCGGTCACCCGTACGGTACCGATTTCGTTTACGATGAGATGATGTTTACAACTATAAAGGACGCGGCCATGGCCGCCGCCGATGTGGTTAAAAGTCTGGGGATGTTCGGTGGTAAGAGTCATAAAAAAGGGGAAGGCCCGTCGAAAGCCGAACGCGATGCCGGATTTTATGAGCTGGGCTTTTATGGTTCGCTATCGGACGGCCGCACGCTGACCGCCGGTGTGGCCGGCGACGCCGACCCCGGGTACGGTTCTACCAGTAAGATGATGGCTGAGACCGCTCTGTGTCTGGCTGATATGCCACGCGCGGCCGGCGGATGTTTTACCGGCGCTGCGCTTATGTCGGAACAATTGATCGCCGCACTACAGGCGCACGCCGGCCTCACCTTTCAACTGGAAGATTGAATCGACATTGCGCCGAATATGGATACCTTCCAGCTTACAGCAATGTTTGCAGGTATCCCCAGAACAACACCAAAAAGCCGCCGATTTCCGCCACGATCAACAGGATCATTGCGGTGTGAATGATAAAAGGCGGCAACTGCATGCCGCCGAGGCGATACGGTTTGCGAAACTGATTGTCCGTGTCTTTTAATAGCGCGTGAATCAGATACGTGGACTGGGCGAATACGAAGAAGGCCACTACCGCTATAACGGCCCAGAGTTTGACGGTTTCGGAATAGGGATTTAATTGCACGAATTGAGCCAGCAGCAGGGTGGCGAAGCTGTACAGCAGCGCGGCCCGGTGTAGCACACTCACATATTCGGGCGCGGTGGCGTCGTTTGATTGTATAATGCCCGCGTATTTCCAGATGCCCGACAACAGTCCGATCATAAAAAACAAACCGGCCGATACGTAGCACAGTTGTAATGCCGTCATAAATTCTCCTCCATGCTTGTTGATTATGCGCACAATCGGATGGCGTGTCGTCCGGTTCTATATATTGACACGCTTAATTTTCATTTAAAAGCGATCAGTCACCGGCGCGCGTGTCTTCGGGCATTGCTTCGGAGATTTCATCCGGCTGAGATATTTTTTCCCGGCGATACTGGGAGGGCGATACGCCGCTGAACTGCTTAAAAGCACGATTGAACGAAGATTTGGAATTGAAACCGACCGCCAGCGCGATCGATAAAATGTTGCGGTCCGATTCCAGCAACATCCGACGGGCGGCCTGTATGCGATGATAGTTTATAAAGGAAGAAAAGCTCATTTTTAGCCGGGTATTGACCAGTTCGGAAAGCTGGTGGGCCGAAATCTGCAGGGCGTCCGCCAGCGTGGATAGGCGCAGGTCTTCATCGGCATAGTATGCTTCTCGGCGCATCAGGTCATCCAGGCGTGCCAGCATGGCTTGAACATCCATTCCGGCCAGCTTGCTGCGGGTATATCGAGCCTGCCGAATGGCGTGCGTGAACTCCAACATAGCCGAGGGATGCACGCGGGAAAACCAGTACACGATAATTGCGGCAATACTGTGGGACCATGCGCTGTAACGAAACGCGGCGGAAACACCCAGACAATAGCCGGCCATATCCACCGTAATCATAATCCATACGTAAATGAGCAGGGCTCCGGCAAACCAGCGCGTTACCGGCGGCAGGTTTTGAAATACCGAAACGCCTTCGTACGATTTACGCAACGGAATCCACAGAGAATAAATGAAAATGGAAAGCTTGGGACCGATCACCCAGCCTACGAACGACCAATCGGCCAATGAACGCGGCCCGGCATACAATCGCGTTAACCATTGGGTCTGGGTGTGCGCGTCCAGTGGTATC
>JAGRMX010000581.1 GCA_020441025.1 Leptospiraceae bacterium | reverse complement strand
GACATTGTAATCGGCCAGATTACCGAAGTCGACGATGAGCAAATCACGATCCGGACCACAGGCACAATTCCGGAAGACGCGGAACGTCTGGATGAAGTGCGCCTGTTGGACGGCAGTATTATTCACGGTGAAATACTCCGGCAGAGCCGAACAGAGATCGTCATGCGGGTAGAAGATCAAAACCGGGTGATTCAAAAGTCCGACATCCATCAGTTGCGTTATAAAGTACCGGTGGAGCAATCCGCCGGTCAGACCGTGGAGATTCCGCGGACCGACATTTTGAAAATCAGATTGCCTTAATGAATGTGTATTCTGCCGATTAAAAACATATGATTACGGCCCGATTCCAATCGGGCGCGACTCCGTCCTTAGAAGTCCTGATTTCGAGATCAGTTCTTAGCTCCGCGCGGGGACACGTAAAAAAAGCCCGCATCTGTTAATTTTTGATTGCCGTATTAAGTATAAGGCATCAAACTCAAATACAATTGCAGTGCTCCATCATGCGCCGCTCAGTGCGCATATATTTTCAAGCATTCAAATATACAATGAAAGACGATTTGCCCGTAGATCAAAAACCCGTATCGCCTCCGGACGATTTCATTAACTTCAACCCATGTGAATTTAACCCCGCTATGCGGGAAACGGAAACGCAACTGGATATCCAGTTGTCCTCGGGCTACGCCGATCGTTCCCGGCGCGAGCAGGCCGCGCGGTCACGCTGGGAAGCGGAGGGCATACTGCCGTCCAATCCGGTAGCTACCGCCGCCGCGTTATCCGACGGCGCGGTGGTGGCCGCCAACGGCCTGGGCGTAGCCATGTGCAATGTCGACGGCGATTGGATCAAAGCCACCGAGCCGCTGAAAGCATCCGCGAGCGGTCGCACCAATCTGGATCTGGATTTTGCCGGAGAAGAAAATGAAGATGCCTCCGTTTCGGCGGCCGTGCTGGTTCTGGCCGAAGCGGATTCCGAAGTGGCCGGAGAATCCGCCGAGACCATCGAAAATCTGGCTACGGCGGGCGAGGTGCTGGGCTGGTTGCCTGGACCGGTGGGTGAAATCGCTCCCGTCATAATCGAAGCGATTGCCAACGCGGATGCGGAAAGTTCCGTTACGGCCACTTTTCAGTACAGCATCGATCCGGTGCCCGCAGCGCGGGGTGCGGTCAGCGCCAGGGCCGCGCGACATTTAATCGTTAAGCAGGGTTCATTCGTGAGTCCGCCGGAGGATGAGTACGGGCAGCGTCATGTCGTGGGCGGAATGATCAGCGGTAGCGGATCACCGGGAGTCGGTGTACAGATCGATGCGGAATGCGAATCGAACGTACGCTCGGACGGTTTATGGGCTTCCTGTCGATTGTCCAGCCTGTGGGCGGTCGTATGGGCCGGTTGTTGCAAACAGAGGATCGGCGAGACCACCCGGACGATAAGTCGTTACGGCATGGAAGCGCGCTTCAATTTATATCTGCCCACCAGCAAAGAGTTCAAGGCCGATACCGTCGTCAAATTGATCGAAAATTCCATGCGCAATCGCCTGAAAGATTTAATGGACGAATATTTCAGTGATGGTCGACGCGCTTGCGCCGATGAAGCGGAACGCGAAACCGTTTTACGCGATGTTTTGTTCATCTGGCAAAACTGGATCGCCGCGGAATGGTCATTATTTACGGACGCCGACTTCGATCCGGACGGCAGCGCGGATGACGCTACCGTTTACGATGAACCCGAAGACGAACCGGCGGAGGATCGATAATGGCCAGACGCGCACGCGGACGTGGCTGGGAATACACCCGGGCCAAGCAGGAATTCTGGAGAAGGATGGCCGACAACCCGGACATGCCCAAACATGTGCGCGGCTGGTTAAAACAGGAATTGAAGCGCATCAAAGACGGCAAACGCAAACGGATTCGCGTTCCGCGCGGATACGACACCGGCCACAAGGTGCCCCGGGTAGCGGGCGGTAAGGATACGCCGGATAATTTTCACGCCGAACACAGCGATATGAATCGACGTCGCGGTCCGAAAGAACGCCGCTTCTGGCGTAATCGTCGTATTCGTGAATTGATCGATCGCCTCAAACGTATCAAGAAATAGAGCGCGCATCTATTCGCTTATAGTTCCACGCGTTCCAACCGGATTTCGCCCGCACGCAATTCAGAGAGCACCGTTTGTACAATCCGGGCATCGCGCCCGAGTTCTTCCGCGAAATATAATCCGGGTGGTAATTGCAGTTTACGAATCGACCTGTACACCGAGACGGCGAATAGAGCGGTCATCTTTTGCATGGAATTCAGCGGCTC
>JAGRMX010000580.1 GCA_020441025.1 Leptospiraceae bacterium | reverse complement strand
TTTCTAATGGCTCAGCCAGTTAGCGATCGCCGCAACTTTGCGCTGGAAACGTTAAAACAATACGCGCCGGAAGGTTATGCCATTGTGCAGGCTTATAGTTCTTTTCCGGAAGAAATCACCGTGGGCAACCGACGAGTTCGATTGCCACGCACCGACTTTGCCATTTACCTGCGCGGTTCCAATCGCCTGCAATTGCTGGGCTCTTTGAGCACGGTCGTTCATGAAATCACCCACGGCTACACGCACCGCTTTCCGCAACAACACGGCACAATCGACGTGAATGCCGAAGACCCCGGTGCCGGTTGGAACAACGCACAGGCTTATTTGATCGGGGACGCCACTGTCGAAGATCCCATTGTGGTCACTAAAACGGAGGTTTTTCGAACCAACGCCATCGCCGATCAGATTCCGGTCGAATGTCATAGCCTGCGCTACAGAACCTATGTGGCCTCGACCGAACCGCATCTGGGCGCACAGGTGGATGGTGTATATGGCCTGCTCGACGAATGGCACGCGTACTATCAGGGTGTGCGCACTACCTTTGAACTGTATCCCTATTATCAAAACGAGCTTCCCGGGGACATCGCCACCTGGAGCGCTTATTACCAGGATTTTTACGGATCGGATTACGCATACCTGGAGTTTAAATACTTTATCCTCAAGTATTTACAATTCGCCCGCCGGAAATATCCGGACATATATACCGGCATTATGCAGAATCAGGCATTTCGAAAAGTGTATCGTCAATTGGATATTCAGTTTGTGAATTTAATTACGGCATTTGAAGAGCGCAATGTGGAAATTGAAACCAGTCTGGCGAAAGCGGACATTACCATGACCCGGGATGCAACGGTGCTCTGGTTTTATAAAGCCGGTGATCGCAATCGGGTTGGGATCGGTCACTTTCGCGATGTATATGCCTCTTTTGAAAAGGCATTACAGGAAGCGGAGTTACAGGAGATTCATGCCGCCCTGGTCAATGATGCGAATAGTACAATATATGAAACCACCGACAAAGATTCGTAAAGCCCGCGTTACGCATTTGTTACAAACTGTCCAGGCTTCTTAACGGATAAATCATGATATTTGCCCGCCGCTTTGCGCCATAATTCTCGACACAGGAATTCAAAATCATTTATCTGTCTCAGAGGATCAGCCATGATAGGTGGAATTTCAAGAGAACTGGACAGTTTTTATAATGCCGCCGGCATTGCCGATGACAATTTATTAAATCGCATTAAGCAACGTAACGTTCGCATTCAATTATGCCTGAATGGAATTAACCTGGGTGATGTAAGCGATTCATCCAATGATAGTGAAGAAGCGATTCAAAAAGTCCGTTCCATACTGGCAAACCTAAAGTTGAACTGATGATGAGTCCGTTTCTTTCAACGAAGCGCGTTGCCCCAAGTTTGCATATTTCATGTTTACATATTTAAAACAATACCTTTGAGAACTACATGAACAATCAATTTGTACAGACCATTTCCGGAATGCGACCGGATGAAATCGCACGACAGGCGGCCACACCGGATGCCGGATTGATTCTTTGCTTTTTCGGCGCCGACTTTGATTATGAAAAATTGTACCATGAGCTGAAAACTACCGGCAAACCGTTCATCGGTTGTATGGATACGGGGCGCTTGCTGGACGACCGTTACCTGCTGGAAACGGATAGCGCGGTAGCGCTCACGCTCTCATCCGGTTTATTGGCGGGCGTGGAAGTGTATTGCCAGGACATGCGCACGCGCCTGAGCTACAATTCCATACGAGTAACTTCGCAGGAATTGTTTCAAGGCGCGCTCAGCCGGTTGCATATCGATCCGGCCAATCCCGATGTGGAACGCACTGTGGCCATCAACCTTTTACATGGTTTGCAATCCGCCAATCCGGTACTGGAAGGCCAGGCGGCTACCAGTCTGTTCTTTCAATCCGTTGGCGGCAGTTGCGGCGGCAAACTGGACTTCAAGAACGCGCCCGCCATCTGTTCCCAGGGCTATGGCGCTCTGGCTGTCACTGCCATCATCAAGTTGAAAGATGATTTTAAATTCACTTCGGATTTGACCACCAGTTTTGAAAAAGTCGACGGTCAGCTGGAAGTGACCCGCATTGCCGCGCCCAGGCATATCCTCGAAATCAACGGCCAACCCGCCGCCGAAGCATACGCCGCTTTGATTAAAAAATCTGTCGGGGATCTACAACCGGACGATTTTGCCCTGTATACACTGGGGCTGGAGCCGGGGGACGGCGAACGATTGATCACCAGTATCATGAAAGGCGACGGCGCGGGCGGTCT
>JAGRMX010000057.1 GCA_020441025.1 Leptospiraceae bacterium | reverse complement strand
ACCATCCCGGAGTGTACTGCCGTCAATGCGAGCAGGTTCTAACCTGTCCATCCTGCTCGGTGTCTTTGAATCTGCATCGCGACGGAACGTTGGTGTGTCACTATTGCGGGTACAAACGAACGGATACCGGCCGCTGCGTTACCTGCCAGAGTCCTCTGAAACGCATCGGAAGTGGCACCCAAAAACTGGAAGAGTATCTCTTAAACCTGTATCCCGAAATGCGTCTGGAGCGACTGGATACGGATTCGGCCGCGCGTCGGAATCAGATTCAGGAGAGCATCGGGCGCTTGCTGAACGGCGAACTGGACGTACTGGTCGGTACGCAGATGATCGCCAAGGGATTGGATGCACCCCGGGTTACGCTTGTGGGTGTACTGCAGGCCGATCATGGTCTGTATCTGCCGGATTATCGCGCTGGAGAACGTACTTTTGCGCTCTTAACCCAGGTGGCCGGACGAGCCGGTCGCGGTGCCTGGCGGGGGCGTGTTTACTTTGAATGCTTGAATCCGGAACATCCCTTATTGATTCACGCCGCCCGGCAGGATTATGAATCGTTTTATCAGGAGGAGATCCAGAATCGACATGCGGCCATGTACCCGCCCTTCTGTCGCATGGTGCGTTTATTGTACCGTTCTGAAAACGCAGCCGAAGCGGAAGCGGCCATCAATTATCTATCGGAGTTGCTAAGAAATCACCCGGACATGCAATCCGGCCCGGATACCTCGGGCCATGTTTTGCTGGGACCGGCGCCGGCACCCCTGGAAAAAATCAATAACCAGTTTCGATTTCATTTGTTAATTAAGACTCTGAGACCGACGGGCATTCGTACCCTGTTGGCGACGGTTCTGGCGGATAACTCGAATCTGCGCTCGCCCGGGAATGCGCATCTGGAACTGGAATTTGATCCGGTTGACCTGCTGTAATAGCGCTTGATTGTTTAGAATAGTACGCAAGGCCTTTAGGCTTCCGGTGCGTATGCGGCTATTGTGGATTGAGAAAGCTGAATGTGGGTAACCGGTTATTTCTTTTCGATTGGATAGTTAAAAATACCTTTTAGACATAATTGACCTGGCTAACCTGGTTATAAAATCAGGGAGCCGGGTGGTTAAAAACTACCCGAACATGGTCTCAAAGAATACTTTTAGAATCAGCAGAGGAAACAAAGGGATGGGACTGGAGTATACCGATCGGTTTGTAAATCGACATATTGGACCGCAGGGTGAGGCGGAACGCAATCGCATGTTATCGGTTGTGGGTGTGAACAGTCTGGAGGAACTGGTAACTCAGACCGTTCCGGCCGACATTCGCATGGCGACTGATCTGGAATTACCCACGGCAATGAGCGAATATGAATTCGCCATGCACGTTCGAAAACTGGCTGCGGACAATCGCGTGTTCCGATCCTATCTGGGCATGGGATATTATAACACCATAACGCCGCCGGTCATCCAAAGAAATATATTTGAGAATCCGGGCTGGTATACGCAATACACGCCGTACCAATCGGAAATATCCCAGGGGCGTCTGGAAGCTCTGTTGAATTTCCAACAGATGATCGTGGACTTTACGGGATTGGACATTGCGAACGCGTCTCTACTGGATGAGGCCACGGCGGCGGCCGAAGGCATGACTCTGTTGCATCGCTCGCGCGGCCCGGAAGTAGTGAAGCGCAAGGCGGATACTTTCTTTGTTTCCCGCGATTGTCATGTCAGTACAATAGAAGTCTTAAAAACTCGAGCGATTCCACTGGGTATCGCTCTCGAGATCGACGATATCGATCGCTTTGATCCCAGCAATGAACGTTATTTCGGATTGCTGTTGCAATATCCGGCGGAAGACGGTCGCTTGATTGATTACAGCGGTGTCATTACCGCGGCGGATGCCAATGGCGTGCGCACGGTGCTGGCGGCCGATCTGCTTTCACTGGCATTGCTGAAATCCCCCGGTGCTCTGGGGGCGCATGTGGCCGTGGGCAATACGCAAAGATTCGGAGTGCCCCTCGGGTTCGGCGGGCCGCATGCCGCCTATTTTGCCACCCGGGATGATTTCAAGCGTTCCATGCCGGGGCGCTTGATTGGAGTGTCCGTAGATAGAGAAGGGCGCACCGGATTACGATTGGCACTGCAAACGCGCGAACAACATATTCGTAGAGAAAAAGCGACATCCAACATTTGTACGGCGCAGGCACTGTTGGCCATCATGGCTTCCATGTATGCCGTGTATCATGGCCCGGATGGAATTCGAAGGATTGCCACGCGAGTGCATCGGGCGGCGGTTATCCTGCGTGCGGCGCTGGCGGAACTGGGATTCACCGAACGCAATGAACATTTCTTTGATACCTTACGCGTGAACATCGACACCGGACTGGTCAGTCGTCTTCAATCCGCCGCATTGACGCGGGAAATCAATTTTCGATACCTGGATGACGGTTCGGTCGGCATCGCTCTGGATGAAACGGTATCGGAGAGCGATCTGATCGACATCGTAACCGTATTTGCCGAATCCATTGATCGCGGTCAATCCACCGACCCGGCCGCCATCATCGCCCGACAGGTGGAGACTTCCGAGAGTATTACAACGGACCTGAGCAACAGTACCGGACTGCCCGGCAACTTGATTCGTACGGATGACTATCTCACCCATCCGGTTTTTCATGAGCACCGTTCTGAAACGGAAATGATGCGATACATCAAGCGCCTGGAAAATCGAGATCTGGCCTTGAATCGGGCCATGATTCCGCTGGGCAGTTGTACAATGAAACTGAATCCGGCGGCCACCATGTTGCCATTGACCATGCCGGAGTTTGCGGCCATTCATCCCTTTGCCCCCGCCGAACAATGCCGGGGTTACGAGCGCCTGTTTGCCGAACTGGAAGCGGATCTGGCTAAAATCACGGGCCTGGCGGCTACGTCGCTACAACCCAACTCCGGAGCCCAGGGTGAGTTTACGGGACTGATGGTAATTCGCAGCTTTCATCGCGATCGGGGAGAAAGCCATCGAGATGTGGCTCTGATTCCCACCTCGGCGCATGGTACCAATCCGGCCAGTGCGGCCATGGCCGGCATGCAGGTTGTGCTCGTAAAGTGCGATGATAACGGTAACATCGATATGAGCGATCTGCGTGCTCAGGTTGAGAAACACAGTGAACGACTGTCCTGTTTGATGGTGACCTATCCCAGCACGCACGGAGTGTTTGAAGAGACCATCAAAGAAATCTGCGATTTGATTCACCAACATGGTGGGCAGGTCTACATGGACGGAGCCAACATGAACGCGCAGGTGGGGCTGACCTGTCCGGGGCTGGTGGGCGCCGATGTCTGTCATTTGAATCTGCATAAGACTTTCAGCATTCCTCACGGAGGCGGCGGGCCCGGTATGGGGCCGATATGCGTGGCCGAACACCTGGAACCCTATTTGCCCGGACATCCGCTGGCGGAGCATGTCGGTGGGGAACGGGCGATTCCGCCGGTAGCCGGAGCTCCCCGGGGCAGTGCCAGCATATTGTTAATTTCATACGGTTACATTCGGTTGCTGGGACGCTATGGCCTATTGAACGCCACTGAGTTCGCCATATTAAACGCCAACTATCTCAAATCCCGATTGGAAGGAGCGTATACGGTTCTTTATCAGGGTAAGAATGGTCGCATTGCCCACGAAATGATTCTGGATTTCCGTGAATTTAAGAAAGCCGGAATCGAAGTGGAGGATGTGGCCAAGCGGCTGGTGGACTATGGCTTTCATGCGCCTACCATGTCCTGGCCGGTGCCGGGCACTCTGATGGTGGAACCGACGGAAAGCGAACCACTTGAAGAACTGGATCGATTCTGTGATGCCATGCTGGGAATTCGTTCTGAGATACAGGATGTCATCGACGGACGTGTGGATGCCACAGACAACGTATTAAAGCAAGCGCCCCATACCGCTACGGAAATTGCGGGAGATAACTGGACGCATGCTTACAGTCGTAACCGGGCCGTATTTCCGTTATCGGGACAGGAAACGTATAAATTCTGGCCGGCGGTTTCGCGCATCGACAACGTATACGGCGATCGGAATTTGATGTGTGCCTGTCCGCCGGTGGAAGCCTACGCCCAGGAATCGGAACCGCAGCATGTATAGATTGCGGTTTTCACGATAGTCAGAAAAGGGGATTGATATTAATTCAATCCGAAGTTTGTGGAATCCGTTTGCGGTTTGTGGTCACGGACCGCCCGGGCCACTCCGATCTGTTCCTGCAAGATGTTTATAACTGCGCTCACCAGGTCGGATTGATTCTCTTGAAACAACAACTGCTGACGGGCGAGCAACGGTATTTGCACAATATGGGCGGCGATATAGGCCAGTGATATGGTATCTTCCGGCAATCGCTGGATACTCAGTTCATCGCCGGCCACCAGTTGATAATAAGTTCGCAGCAGCGTTTTAATTTTATCGCCGGTTGCCGCCTCTGTTTCGGCCTCGATTATACGGGAGAATGCGACCGGCGTCAGGTCCGCTCGCATATAAGCGCGGTCGGTATAGACTTTGGACAGCTGAACGATTTCCTTGCCCTGTGCCAGAATTTGCATGCGTCCGCCGGCCAGACGTTCTACATCCAGTATGCGCGCCGTACAACCGCGTAAATGTATCCGGGCCAGCGGTCCCAGAGCCTCCTGACCTTCTTTGATCAATGCTACGACAAAATCGATTTTATCCGCCAGGCAGTAGGCCATCATTTCTTTGTAGCGTTCTTCAAAGATGTATAATTGAAGCGGAATACACGGAAACAGTACGGTCTGCAGGGGGAACACCGGAACCGCGTTGGAGTCTGCGGACATGATTTAGTATAATCTCCACCCGTTATTCCGGCAACGGTAGAATTCATTTTCACGGTACAGAATTTATCTTAGGATTATGCTTCAGCGCCGGGGCGATTGTCCTGTATCGATTAGCCTGCTAAATTTTCAGAAGACCGCTAAAGAGCCCAGGCAAAATCCAGACGGCCGTGCTCTTTGATCAAATCGATTGCGCGTCGACCTCCGTAGCGCTTCACAATCATATCATCAAAACGATCGGCCGCTATGGCCATGGCAAAAAAAGTAATCCGAAACTCGTCTATATCGATGTGCTCACCGCCCAGAAGTGTTTGGCGTAAAATTATGTTTCCATTCAACAGGGCAAAAGCGCCGAATGGCAATCCGGCATTGTGCTCCAGCAATTCCGCGCACAATTCGGCGGAAGCCGGAACCGCATGGGCCACGAGGCAGGTGATTTGAATAAATTCTTCCGGACTGCCTTCGGGCTGCTGAGCCTGAATATGCAGTAAGGCGGAATCGTACTGAAATAAAAATCCGCCGTCGCTATCCGCAGTCAGTTCCAGCTCCAATTCCCGACAGAACCGTTGTACTTTTTGCATACTGATCGACATGTTATACTCCCGGTCTTATTTGTATTCAGATTTCCATCGCTTCGCCGTACGGATACACCCGGACGTGCGATGTTCTTTTTGTTTGCCCATAAGTGCCACCGGTAAAAGATGGATTGAACCGATCCGGATCATTCGCGATTACCGATATGCGCCTGGGATATTTTGGCAGTCCACCCATTTCAGCCCGGCTACTGGAAGCCATTCTGAAATCAACCGATCATACGGTCGCCTGCGTGGTATCCAATCCGGATCGTCCCCGCGGTCGTTCCGGTACCTTCATTCCCACGGAAGTTGCACAACTCGCTCTGGAACGGGACATTCCATTATTTCGATTTGAGAAGCTCAAGGCCGAGAACGCGGCGGCTCAACTGGCAGAGTTCAAGGTTGATTTATTCGTGGTCTTTGCCTATGGGCGCTTACTTCCGGAAGCGGTCTTCCAATTGCCACCTCTGGGCTCTATCAATTTACATGCTTCTCTGTTGCCACATCTGCGTGGGGCCGCCCCGATTCAAATGGCGTTGTACAATGGAGACCCGGAGACCGGTTGGAGCGTACAGTATGTGGCCACCGAATTGGATTCCGGAGATGTGCTGGCCCGTGCCGCGCTAAAAATCAATCCGCATGAAACCGCCGGGGAGTTAACCGAACGAATGTTGCCCGGCGGAATCGATCTGATGCTGGATACGCTCGATCACTTTTCCGAACGAGCCGCTACAGCTACACCGCAGGATCCGGCACAGGTAACAACCTGCCCTAAACTGACCATGGAAATGAGTCCTATTGATTGGAATAATCCGGCCGGGATAATCCATAATCGTGTACGAGCACTGAACCCCTGGCCTGTGGCACGCACCAGGTTCAGCGGCGAAAAATCTATCAAGGTTTATCGGACAGCTCCGGTCCTGGAGAGCGATCAAGATAACGCTTTGCCATTGGCAGCGCCGGCCGATGCGCCCGGGGATTTCACCGTCAGCAGATCGGGGTCTCAGAAACGTCTGTTCGTGCGTTGTGGAGACGCGCGTCTATTAGAGATACTGGAGTTACAGCCGGAAAATAGAAAGAAATTGACCTCCGGAGAGTTTCTAAACGGGTATCAAAAAGACAGTGGCCGCTTTGAATGACGGCCGGATAACACCGATCCGGCCCGCGCGCCAGTTCGATTGCCTGATAATGTGCGGTTCTTACTGAACTTCAGATTTTTAGAAAGCTGAGTTTGATGATCCTGGAAATGATGCATGAGTGATAAACCCGGAATTGAATTCCTGACCCGTCTTTCGCGCCTGGTTCTGTATTTTTCAATGGCCCTGGCGGTTTTTTTCGGCCTGGCGGTACTGATCTACGTGTTGCGCGGAGAAGATTCGCGGGCCGTTCCCATGCCGGATCTGGTGGGCAAGTACTATGTGGATGTCCACAATGAGCTCAATCGCTTGCAGCTACGGGTGAATGTGGAAACGCGCCACTTTCCCGATCAGAGCCCCGGTATTATCCTGCATCAGAGTGTGGCCGTCGGTGAAAATATCGAGCCCCGGGAAAAACTATACCTGGTGGTAAACCAACCCGATCCATTGCTGCAGATGCCGTCTCTCTTGCAGATCAGCGAGCAACGCGCCCGGGCGGCTCTGGAAAAAATCACCATGGATGAAGAGGTGTACCATCTGGAAATCGGCGCCATCTCCGAAATCATTACCGATGAGTTCCCGGCGGATACCGTACTGGCGCAATTTCCGCCGCCCAATAGCCGGGTCACGGTGGATCAGAAAGTATATTTATTGGTAACACGTCAGCCGGCCGCCAATACAAACCAGCCGGTAGAATTTCAACTGGAGTTGGCGGCGCACCCCGAACAGTTTATTGATCAGAACGTAACCATCGTTACGGACTATATGAACCGCAATGGAATCGATTATCGCATCGAAACGGTTCCGGAAGAAACGGGCACCGAAAACGCCAGCATAAGTAAAATTGAAATGAACGATAACGGCGTGCGATTGTTTGTGCGTTATCACCAACCGACAGCACGTTTTATAAACGGCTATGAACTGCTTGAATTGGAGCTGGACGAAGCCGGCCAATGCGTGGGCGAAATTGTACCGGATGAGGCGGATCGATTTGACGCTCCTCGTACTATCTTTCAAACGATGGCCCATGCTCCGGATGAGGAGATTCAGGTAATCTTTTATCGTACCGGCACCAATCGGGTGCGCTTTCAGTGTGGTGGAGAAAATGTGTTTGATGAAGTTTTCAGTCCCGATAATCTGGGGTGATACAAACTATTGAGTAGATTGACCAGAATACGGTCGTAAGGGTCCAATGCCCGGATATCAATTCGATGCGGAACCTATCGAGCAAAACATTGCCTGTCTGACAGGAATTGCATTATATTAACAACATACATGAAAGTATCTCCTTCTATACTGGCTGCCAACATTATCGATCTGAAGACTGCTCTGAATCAAATGGATCCGTCGGTAGTGGATTTACTGCATCTGGACGTGATGGACGGGCATTTTGTACCGCAGTTATCTTTCGGCGAGGCCATAGCCGCTTCCATAGCGGATACCTGCTCAATTCCGCTGGATGTGCATTTGATGGTGGATCAACCCGAGCAGGAAGTGCCCAAGTATTTCGCGCTACGTCCGCATAATATCACCTTTCATATAGAAGCTACTCATAACCCCATTCGTCTGGCCCAGAGTATTCGCGCGGAAGGCATTCGAGCCGGTGTGTCACTGAATCCAGGCACACCCATTGCGCACCTGGAACCGGTACTGGATGCCATTGATATGGTACTGGTTATGAGTGTAGAGCCGGGTTTTTATGGTCAGAGCTTTATCGAATCAACCTACCACCGGCTGGATCAACTGCGGGATTTCATAGCAGAGCGAGACATCCAGATCGAAGTAGATGGGGGCATCACCGATGCCAATATAGCCGGTCTGGTGGAACGAGGACTGGATATCTGTGTGGCCGGTTCATTCTGTTTTAAAACCGGTGATGTCAATGGCCAGGTCCGGCGCCTGAAAAGCGCTGCAGGCAGCCGGGTTTAATTGTTTTTCGTTGACCGGAAAACAGGGCCCGGGCCAGTGGCACTGTGGTTCGATTGAGATTACAGAGACTCGGCTCTAAAAACCGTCCCTTCTATCGCGTTGTTGCGGCTGACATTCGGTCTCCCCGTGACGGTCGCTTTATTGAAATCCTGGGCACCTACAATCCGGTCAGTCTGTCCGGCGGCACCAGCTTAAACGCGGATCGTATTCAGTACTGGCTGGGCAAAGGCGCGCGTCCGACCGAAAAAGTCGCCTCCCTGATTAAAAAACAGGGCATTGAGGTCGCCGGCAAGTAATGGTTCCTGTTCAGTTGGTGGAATACATTGTTGGCAGTCTGGTATCCCACCCGGATGAGGTGGCTGTTCGGACCATTGACGGCAACGAAGAGACCATCATTGAAATCCGCGTAGCGGAAAGTGACGTTGGCAAAGTGATCGGCAAAAACGGAAGCGTAGCCCGGGCCCTGCGCACACTCGTTTCCGCCATCGGCGCCTCTCAGCAAAAGAACTACGCACTGGAAATTATAGACTGACATCCGACAATTTGATTCCGGTGGCCCGTATAGCCGGCTCCGGTTTCAAGGGTCTCTTTCCGGTCACAACTGGCGGCGATGGACTGTCCGAACTCCAACTACCCGCTGATATATTTCTTTATGTTCCCGAAAACAGACATCCGGCCCTGTCGGAAATTATAACCATCGGGCGTGATGGATTGCCGGAGCAGGCTCGCCTGGTTCCGATCGTATTGCGGCGTTTGTTGGCAGGACGTAAGCGTCTGCGCATTGAATTTGATTTTAAGTCACCGATAAAAAATATTCCCGATACGGACGACTGGCAGGGCTGCTGGTTATGTGTGCCCCGTGCTCTATTACTCGATTCGGATGGTGTGTATTTTTTCCAGATTCGCGGCCTGCCGGTTCGTCGAACACCGGGCGGTCCCGATAGTGCGGTGGTTATGGATTTCATGGAAACCGGTGCCCATGGAGTGCTGGTTACCCGGACACCGGGAGGCGTCGAAGTGCTCTTGCCGTTTGTGGACGAGTGGATTACTCTGGATTTAGCGGCCGGAGAGTTGATCATGCCGTCCTTTGACGAATTCCTGGACGACGGTAAATAGCGAATGCGCTTTCAGATCGTTACACTCTTTCCGGAAAGGTATCGAATCTATACCGAATCGGGCTTGCCAGCGCGGGCCCTTAAAAAAGGCTTGTTCTCGCTCGCTCCGGTGCAGTTGCGCGATTTTGCCGATCCCGAGAGGAAAGGCCGGGTAGATGATATGCCGTATGGCGGTGGCCCCGGAATGGTTTTGCAGATTGGTCCGGTGGATCGGGCTCTGGCTGCGATGGAACGCTCACTGCCGGTGATTTTGTTCACGCCGCGCGGGGAGCGTCTGAACCAGAGCGGTGTGCGACGCTTTTATGAACAGGCCAGGAATCATGCGGGCTTGACGCTGGTTTGCGGATACTATGAAGGCGTGGATGAGCGCATTGCCCGGCACCTGGTAGATTATGAGGTTTCCCTGGGAGACTTCATTCTGGGATCGGGTGATCTGGCGGCATTGTGTTTTATTGAAGCGATAACCCGCTTGATACCGGGTTATATGGGTTCGGAAGAAAGCGCGCACGAAGAGAGCAATGAAAATGGTTTATTGGAGTATCCGCAGTATACGCGACCGGCGGATTACAACGGATGGAAAGTTCCGGACGTTTTACTCAGCGGCCATCATGGCGAAATAGAGCGGTGGCGACTAAAAGAGAGTCACCGAATTACAGAATACAGAAATTTGAAACGGTAAGTGAATCATGGCTAAGAAAGAAGATCAAACGGAAGAAGTGACTGATGAGTCGGCTGGCGCGGAAGCCGCCGGTGCGGAGGGCGACACCCCGGCCGAAGAGAGCACCGCAGCGCAATCGACTGAGGCAGCTACCGCCGATCAAAAAAAGACATCGGCGCCCACTCAGTTCCTCAACGTCGGAGGAGGCAAAGTCGCCACCTCCATAGACGTGAAAGGCATGACCAGGGATTTTCCGCGCTTTAATGTGGGCGACACGGTTAAAGTACACTATCGCATTCGTGAGGGTGACAAACAGCGCGTTCAGGTGTATGAAGGCAATGTCATCGCCCGTCGTGGCGCCGGTCTTGATGAAACCTTTATCGTACGACGTGTAAGCCATGAAGTCGGCGTAGAGCGGATCTTTCCGTATCATTCTCCCGCCATTGAGAAAGTAGAAGTTATCCGTCGCGGCGTGGTGCGCCAGGCGCGTTTGTTCTACCTGCGGCATAAATCCGGTAAAGAAGGTCGCATTAAAGAAGCTTTTGATTATTCGCTGCAAAAGAAGCAGAGCGACGGAACTAAAAAGAAGAAAACCCGACGCAAGAAAGCAACGAAAGCGAAAGAACCGGCCACAGCGGCTCCTGCCACGACCGCAGCAGCGTCCACTGAAACCACTCCAGCCGCCGAATAGATTGTTCGGTGAACCGGATGGCCGTCGCCAGATTCGAGCCGGTTGAACGTGATTACATTCATCGGGGTCCACAGCCCCCGATGCTGGCGTTGGATGAGGCCGGGCGTGGTCCTCTGGCGGGCCCGGTATCTATTGGAGTCGTGTCGTTTCACGCGGCTTTTCATTCGCAACCCGTTCCCTCCATCTTCTCTCATTTAAACGATTCGAAGCTCTTAAAAGAACCGGTGCGGGAGCGACTTTATGAGGCGATACGAACTTACGCGGCTTTTGCGCGGGTAGTGCATATCAACAATCGACTGATTGACCGGATGGGCATCAATCCGGCCATTGAATTCGGCATGATCCGCGCCATACGCGCGGCGACTCAGGCCGGATTTCCGCCCGGTCGTGTGCTGGTTGATGGGAATTATAAATTAAATGATTTACGCAAACGCTTTCCGGATATTACGGTTGAGTGTTTTGTGAAGGGCGATTCGCGGGTATTCAGTATTGCCGCCGCATCCGTCCTCGCCAAAGTAGCTCGCGACCGGCGCATGCAGCGCTATGCGCACATATATCCGCACTATGAGCTGGAACGTCACAAAGGGTACGGCACGCGCCGACATCGGGAGCTGATCGCTCAGAACGGACCCTGCCGATTGCATCGTCGTTCGTACAAATGGTAACAGCATGCAGGTACCTCCCGCCCAATTTTTTCCACTGCGATTGCCTGCGGGGGCCCGGGATTTCATGCGCTCCATGGTCGGCCGCGAAATCAGCGTGCGGGTAACGCATGTCTATTCGGGTTCAGATACGGGAGCGGTCCGTCTGCGCAGCGGCGGATTTGAGTTTGAAGCCCGATTACAGGGAGTGCGGGTTCGTCCGGGCGATACTCTTTTCGTACGGGTCATGCAATCCGAAAGCGGCTATCAATTGCAACTGACTCAATCCAGTAGCGCTGCCGGTATGATGCCTGCTC
>JAGRMX010000579.1 GCA_020441025.1 Leptospiraceae bacterium | reverse complement strand
TGGGCAATGATCTGATCCTGGCCGCGCCCGATCCCCGCAAAGCGCAAACCGTCAATCCACTGCTGGAGAATCGGCATGTACAGGATAACAGCCTCACCGCATACGTGTGTACCGGGCTCAGCTGCCGGGCTCCCGCGCATGACCCGACGGAAATCATAGACGCGGTCCGCACGATTCGTAGTACTTGAGCCATTCAGGTCCGAATACTGTGCCCGACAAAATTGAAATTGACGTGCGCCTTCCAGGCCAAACGCTGACTCTGTTCCCTTCTTTATCGGCGTCGTCGCCAAGTGGTAAGGCAAGGCTCTGCAAAAGCTTTATCGCCGGTTCGATTCCGGCCGACGCCTCATCCAACCCGCCCGGGTGATGGAATTGGTAGACATACAGGACTTAAAATCCTGGGACCGCAAGGTCGTGCGAGTTCAAGTCTCGCTCCGGGCATACTACTGCTTATGACACCGGCAGCAATCGGTCGGTCGCGCCGCTATTCATAAAAAATGTAGTTTTGAATTTGCAGCCGGGCATCAACATGGCCCGCATGCATGACGTGGGCTTGCTCAAAGATCTGGTGCTGATTTTATTGGTGGTCTTACCCGCCACATTGCTGGGGGATCGGCTGCGGCTGCCCACCATCGTCGTGTATATTTTTTGCGGCGCACTGATCGGTCCCAACGCGCTGGGCTGGATTCAAAACGCGGAAGAAGTGGCCGTACTGGCCGAAATCGGTGTGGTGTTATTATTATTCACCATCGGCCTGGAGTTTTCCCTGCCGCGCCTGTTTCACCTGCGACGCATCGTGCTGGGCAGCGGCCTGTTGCAAATCACACTCACCAGTCTGGTAGTTTGGTTTCTGGCAATCTCCATGGGTTTCGGTCACGGCACCGCACTGGCGCTGGGATGCATGGTGTCCCTGTCCTCCACCGTGATTGTGCTGCGTACCCTGGTTGCGCGCAATGAACTGAGTGCCGCCCACGGCCTTGTGGCCCTCGGCATTCTATTGTTGCAGGATTTGTTTTTGGTACCCATGATGCTGTTGTTCCGGGTACTGTCTCCCGCAAATGCGAGCATTTCGAATCTGGAGATTGCCGGTGAAATCGGCCTGGCCATAGCCGGAATTGTCGTTCTATTGCTGGCCGGTCGTTATATTCTGCCGTTTATTTTTCGCCTGGTAACGCGCACTACACAGCGCGAACTATTCTTGATTTCGATTTTGTTCGTCGTATTTGTCACGGCTTATGCGGCCCAATACTTCGGACTTTCTCTCGGACTGGGCGCGCTCCTGGCGGGATTGTTGTTATCCGAATCCGAATATGCGGACCAGATAGTAGCCGATGCGTTACCCATGCGGGACGCGCTGACTTCTCTGTTCTTTGTTTCCATTGGTATGTATATGGATCCCGCGTTTATAATGCGGCATCTACCCGAATTAATTTTAATCGTAGTGCTGGTAATTCTGGGCAAGTTCTTGATCGCCACTCTGTCGGGATTATTTTCCGGATACAATTTAAAAGTGGCGGTTGTGGCGGGCTTGAGCTTGAGCCAGATCGGTGAATTCAGTCTGGTGCTGGCCATGATCGCACGCGAAACCGGCATCATCGACCGTGATATGCATCTGTATTTTATCAGCACCGGCGTCATCACCATGTTGCTGACGCCTTCCATGGTACGCTACAGCGAACCGATCGGTAACTGGCTGGACCAATTCCTGCGCCTTTCGCGTATCTCCCTGTTTCGTAAACCACCGCCCGATTCGCAGGAAGTGCAACCATCAACAGGACACATTCTGGTCATCGGCTACGGCAAAGTAGGCATGTATTTATGTGAGGTTCTCCGGGATGTGGGCATTACCTACACGATCTGTGAAATGAACTTCCCGCGGTTCCAGAGCGCCCGGGAATCCGGTCATCCGGCCATCTTCGGGGACGCGGGTACAACCGAGATTCTGCACGCTCTGCATGTGGAACATGCTTCCGGAGCGGTCATCACCAGCGGTACGCTGGATAGCCAGCGACGAACTATCGTTTTGATTCGGCGACTCAATCCCGAGTTGTATATTATCGTACGGACCAGATATATTTTCGATCTGGACGCGTTGTACGCGGCGGGCGCCAGCCTGGTGATTGCGGAAGAGATGGAAGCCAGCGTGGAAATTTTTTCCAACGTACTCCGTCGTCATCATGTGCCCCGATCCGTAATCACCACCCAGGCGGCGGTCATCCGTAACGAAAAATACGGACCCTTCCTGGGTGAAAAGCTTTCCGAGGATCGACTGGCCGAGCTGCAACATTTTTTAACGG
>JAGRMX010000578.1 GCA_020441025.1 Leptospiraceae bacterium | reverse complement strand
AGCCGCCATCAGCGCAAAGGCGGGAATGATCCAGCGTAACATAAATTTACTGTCATACGAATGGCGATTCCCGTATACAGTCCGGCGTGACCGCTGTTTGTTTCTGTGGCTGAAATACATGCTATGAATTGAAATCCGGTAAAAATAAATCGGATCAGGAATATTCGCGCAAACGTGAATATTCATCCCACTTCCGGGCCAATTTTTACAGAATCTTGCGCAATCAGCGCGGGTCAAGTGCTTCTGAGACCGGGCAGACTACCGAATGCGACCAACAATTCCGCCCGCACAATATCCGGCGATTATCCGGCTTATTCAACCGCCGCTTTTTTAGACATGCATCAGAAAGGACTTGCTCCATGTGAATCTTTGACTAATTTGCAAGGGATGATCGGAATGGCGGAACGTATCACCCCACAGGGAGCATCGATCGACTCACTATCCGGATGGCAATCGGTATGATGGAACATAAACCCGTATACATAATCTTTCTGAGCCTGTGCGTGATTATGACCGGTTATTTTTTTCTGTCAGCGCCCCGTGAGGTCGGCAGTCGCGGCGGTGACGCCGACGATTTGATGGCTTTGATGGGCGGTGGCGAACCCGAAGACAACGACGGCAGCTACCTGGATACCACCCACGAAGGCTCTTTTCTGGACAATCGCACCTTTTTTGAAGCGGGCCTCGGCGAGCAAGGTGGCTGGCAGGATGAGGAAGAGTACGCCAATCGCCTTGATGAGGAAGACCCGGAAATACTGGAACCGGCCAATCCCAACAATCCCAAAAATCCCATGACCGGTGAGCCCTACTCGGACGCGGCCATGAGCGCGTTTGGACGCTTACGGGAACGATTTCCCAACAACGATTTAATCCCGCGGCGTAAATCGGAAGATGAACTCAAGGCCGAAAATGAGCACCGCACGCAGATGTACGCCATCAACACTTTGATTGCGCAGGGTAAGGCCGATGAAGACCAGGTCAATCAGTACTATGATTGGCAGATGAAAAGCTTCGCCGATCGTCAGGAGCTACTGGACTATGTTCTGGAAGAAAAAGGCGATGCTATGAGCGAAGACATCAAAGAGCAGTATCAAAAAATCAAAGATGTAAACGACCAGCAAATCAAACAGCTGGAACTACAACGCGAACGCGCCCTGGAGCGCCTGGGGTTTTAATTAAGTACGAGAGGAAATCTTTTCCGTTATCGATCTCTGTCTGACCGACTTTAGAGTCTTAAAAAAGCACCGGTTATCTATCCTTTGGATTGGCTGTGACCGCCGCGCTCCGCTCGAGCCGCCAGGATGCTTTGTACCCGCTTTTTCACCTCGGTCGGGCACCCCTGCGTTTCCAGGTGATTGACCAGTTCGATGCTGTTCTTAAAACCGGTGAAGAAAGTCTTACAACCGGGGCAACCTTCAAAATGAGCTTCCCACAGTTCCTGATCGGCATCGCTCAGGTCGCCCTCCATGTATTCCGTCATCAGGTCTACGTAACGCCGGCAGGTCATTTGCCTTCCGGTAATCAACTGGATTATTTTGCGTAGCATATTCCTGTGGATTCCGTGCGAGCTGAATTGAATTAATCTTCCGACCAGAAATCACTGAGACGCGCTCTCAGTAACAACCTGGCGCGGTGTAATCTGGTTTTTACGGCGCCCGGTTTGATGCCCACTATATCCGCCACTTCTTTGACGGACATTTTTTGAATTTCCTTCATGACGAACAGTTCGCGATACCCGTCGGGCAAACTATCAATAGCCTGCTCCAGACGATCCCGTAGTTCGTTTTTAATAACCGGGTCTTCAGTTTTTATATCAAAAAGAATGCTTCCATTTCGAAACCAGGAAACATCGATGTTTAGAGGAACATCTTCTCCGAAGGTTACATACGATTCACTTTTTTTTCGCAGTCGACTTAACGCGCCGTTGGATGTGATGGCGTAAATCCAGGTGGAAAGACGCGAGCGTTCCTGGAACGTATGAATCTTATCAAAAACCGAGAGGAAAGTTTCCTGTAAAATTTCCTCGGCTTCATCCGGGTTGCGTGTCAAGCGCATCGCCAGATTATATACACGATTATAGTACGCATTGAAGAGATCCTGAAAGGCAAGCGCATCGCCATTTTTCAAGCGCTGGATAAACTCCGGCGACTCCAGCGCCTCCGATTTTTGCAATGAATCAGCCAAAGCCCGGACAAAATCCCGTTTTCGCCTCAATAGCACAATCATTTAATGGTTAGAGACGGGTTTGACCGGGCCGAACACTTGATGTGAGCTGAATTTTCATGTCTCGAGCAATATCAGG
>JAGRMX010000577.1 GCA_020441025.1 Leptospiraceae bacterium | reverse complement strand
CCCGGTACGACGCCCAGAAACTGAGCAGTAAAAAGGGCCCCACAAAAACGAGATACATCAGGTCAAAACCGATCATGTGATACTCCGATTATTCCGAACCAGAAATCGGCAGTCCGTTAAAGCGCATACGGACGAAGCTAAAAACGGTTCTTAAATCATTTATCGCTTTCGGCGTACTGTGCCGCTGAATCGAACCGGGCGAAAGCCTTATTCGGCATGGTCGATTCGATATCAAAAGCAGTCACCGAAACACGTGTTGAATCACAAGAAAGGAGGGGAATCGGTTTTCGTCAAGTCGCCCGGTACGAAAAAGGCCGGCACTCGTGTGCCGGCCGATTCGAATAGAACGGCCGTCGCCCCATGGCGGGATGGCCGGTTTTAATGCCCGATCAATTATCCGGCGGCACCGGCATCGGCGGGCTTGTTGCTCTTGCGACTGCGGGCGATGAAAACCAATCCGACGATGGCCGCAATGGCCACTACAATCAAGAAGATACCCAGCAATGGACGGGCCACCAGCCAGGCGATGGCGATGCTTATAAAAGAAATAAACAACGCAATGCCGATGGCGAAGAGCACAATACCGGCTTCCAGGAAATTGCCTACGAGAGGTACCATATCCGCCACTTCCTTCAGCGGATTGAACATCATGATCAGGGCGATGGCCATAAACACAATGGAGCCGATACGCAATCCCCAACGCAGCATGGCGTCTTCCGATTCCATTTTACCGATGACTTCTTCTTTGCTCAGAGTGCCGGCATAGATTTTAAATGTTTCTTTTTCATTCTCGTGCATGAAAGGTTTGAAACTATTGCCGTTCTGTTGCGCAATCAGCGAGTACGGTCCCGGTGTGATTACCCGGAAGGATACGCGATAATCGCCTACCTTCGGACTGGACGGCGTGCTGTTGCCGTTGGTGCTGATAAATATTTCCCCGTCGTTTAACGTGGCCTGATTGCTCAGGTTAGGCGGCAGTTTTGCCAGATCACTCTGCGATACGCTATAGTCTTCGTAGTCGCTCATTTTATCCACCAGCGGTCCCAGGCGAAACGCGCCCAGAGTCACATTGCGCGCCTGCCAGGTCTGCCCCTGGTACTGCATGGGCGGATTGTAATGGCCCTGCTTTTTGAAATTATTGGAAGAAATCGGAGAAGAGGACCAGACCTGCTCATATTCATAGGTCGTTTCTTTCTTGCCGTTTACTTCTTTGGTTTTCTCGGATTCGCGCCATTGGTACATCTGCACATCGCGACTGAGTTTAATGGCGTTCTGACTGATTCCAAATGTACTGTCTGTCAGAGTTTCGGTCGTTTGCGCCTCTCCGTTCATATGCACCAGTTGTCCATTATTGGAACTGTCCACATTGTCGGAGCTGACGCTAACGCTGATTTCGCCCGCTTCTTCGGTTCGTGCGGTATCCTTTACCGCATTGCACTCGTTGAAAAAAATCACACCGAGTGACGCGAAAAAGAGCAGAATACCGAACAGTACGCTCTTTATTGAGTCTTTTATCTTTTCCCACATTCCGCTTGTCTCCTCTATCAGGCTGCTGAATTTATAATTTTGGATGGGTGCCCGATCCCGGCCCGGACTCGGAAAGGTCCCCGCTATGCCGGTTGATCACAATCCGGGAATTCAAATCCATTGTGTACTGAATATAAAATTCAATCCGATTTGTTTCCCTTGAATCGGGCCATTTTCGGTCTACGAGATCCCCCGGGGAAGGCAAGCTAAAAACGGTCTTTCCGTTTGGACTTTACAGCTACGCCACGGGCCTTCAAATTCGTCTTCAGCATCACAAGCAGTATGTATGCCGATTTTGACCGGCACGCTTTGCAACCAGGAGATTGGGGATCTATGAAATGCCCGTATTCATTGCGCTTCCGCCGAAAGAACTATCCGATCACAGTCTGTACGCTACTCCTGACTTTCATTTTGCCGGCCTGCCTGGTCAGCCAATCGCGCTATGATGAATTGGCCGGCGAACTGGACAACACCCGGACGGAATTGGAAAAGCGGGATCGGGAATTGGTTACCGTTGTAAACGAACGAGCCGCGTTGAGAGAATCCGTGGACGAGATGAGCGAGGCCCTGGCCCAGATGCGAGCCCGCAACGCGGCCGCCCAGGAGCGCATTGAAGAGTTCCGCCGATTGCTGGCGAAATTTAAATCGCTGATTGATGCGGGTAAGTTGCAGATTAAGATTCAGGATGGGCGCATGGTGGTGGTATTGCCGTCCGATGTACTGTTCAAAAGCGGTGATGCCAGTCTGTCGCCGGATGGCATTCGGACGATTCAAGAG
>JAGRMX010000576.1 GCA_020441025.1 Leptospiraceae bacterium | reverse complement strand
TTCAATGCGTTCGCAAGAGCTGGAATCGCGCGGCGGAAGTGTATCGTCAGTATGTTCTGTCTCTGCATACGGGTACGGAAGTGACGCCCGGAATCTATACATATAAGCTATTCTGGTTTCGAGATGCGGCCTACATTCTTTCGGCCCTGTATAACTGGAACTACGTAGATCATGCCCGTTCGGTTCTGGATACTTATCCCCGTCGCATGGATAAAAACGGATTCTTTCGCTCTCAGGACGGCGAATGGGATTCTAACGGGCAGGCCATCTGGACGCTGGTGAATTTTGCCCGTACAATCGGAGATACGGATTTTCTGGCCCGGGTTTATCCGGCCATACGTCGCGGTGCGGAATGGATCATCAAAAAACGACGCGAAGGACTCGTACAGAAAATTCTACCGGCGGGGTTCAGCGCCGAACATCTGGGGCCGGCGGATTATTATTACTGGGATAACCTATGGAGTGTGGCCGGACTGCGAGACGCCGCTTCTGTAGCGGAACAATTGAATCATACTCGCGATTATCGACATTTGCAGACCGAGTTGACAAAATATAAGAACGACCTGTTGATTATCTCCGCCGAAGATCGCGAGCGCCATGGCGTACTGCCCGCAGCGCCCGGTCGCGGACTGGATGCGGGTATGATCGGCAACGTGTGCCTTTTGTATCCCCTGCAACTGGATTTATTCGCACCGGAGGAAGTAGAGCGTACCATTCATTGCATCCAATCGCGTTTTTGTAAGAACGATTTGTTCTTTCAATCGATGATTCATTCCGGATATAATATCTATCTCAGCATACAACTTGCGCAATGCTTCTTTCGAATGGGCGACGTCTCTACCGCCCGCCGCATATTTAAGAAAGTGCTGAAATCGCGCACTCAACTCTGGACTTACCCGGAAGCGATTCATCCGCACACCGGGGGCGGAGTTATGGGTGACGGTTTTCACGGCTGGGCTTTCGCCGAGATTCTTTTATTGCTACGCGAATTCGTGCTGCATGTGGATGAGAACCGGGATATTCATATTTTTCGGGGAATGGGCGGTAAGGAACTGGTCGGCCCCACCCGACTGGAGTTCGGCCCCTTCCCGGTGCAGGGTGTGAACGTACACATCAGCGGTCATATGCGACATACCAGCGGTACCATCGATCTGAAAATTACGACTCCTCAGGGCACGCCGGGACGGTTGAAGCGCGTTCATTTGCACTTACCGACGGATGATGGTGCCGGTCGCACAGTCCGTATCGAAAACCCGTCGCTTAAAGGAGCGCGCCTCGGCGAGCGTCGGAACCAGACCTTTGTGCTACGCAACCTGGCAGACCGGGTTCGCTTTCGTTTTTGATTGCAAAGCAACCGTATTCGGTCATACTGAGCGGTCATGCAAACATATCTCAGTATCGCATCGATGCTGTTTTTTGTTGTTCGCGCTGTTTTGATATGATTTCTTAGAATTCCAGGCGCAGGAGTTCCCCATGACCCGCAGGCAACGCTTTCCGACCATCTACTGGCGTGACATTCCCGTCGAGGACCACGACATATTGCGATCCCGGAACACTCCCAGTCGATACTGGGCCAATGTCGGTACCCGGCTAAAGACATTGCTGCAACCGTTGTTGCGTCCTTTCAAATATGCGAATGAGCAGGTCCATACACACGATTTTTACTGGCAGAGTTTGATCGATGATGTGGGCGGTCGCACGACTCCCGACCGACCGCGACTGGCCGACCCTGCATTGACTTATCTGGACGTGCATGAATGTGACGGCGGTATCCATTCCATTGAATGCGTAAACCGACGCAATTTCGACGTACTGATTCCGGCCGGATCGGCCTTTCTGGGCGGAGCGCAGAATCGCATGCTAACAGACGCCGGCCTGATCCCCGCCGGCGCCAGGCAAAACCTCTCGGTGTTTTGCATTGAAGCCGGTCGCTGGCAGTCGGAACAACGCGATTTTCATCGTTTGAGTCAAATCCCTGATTTCATGCGCCAAATTGTCCTCTCGCTTGGTCGCGAAGGTGAGGTGCTACCGGAAACACTACAGTATGAGATCTGGAAACGCAACATGGACGTGTTGCTATTAAAAAACGGCATGAACGCAACTATAGATTTAATGGGACACATCGGCACGAACGATGAGACTGAGGGCGTCGCGGCCGTACCCGCACCGCTAACCCCAACCCTGACCCCATCGCTGGCATCGGACGCCCGGGGTTATTATTATGGCGATGCTCGGACCGGTCTGGCAGGGATATCAATTTTGCCGGACTATGAAAGTGCACGAACGTATATCAGCGAACACATC
>JAGRMX010000575.1 GCA_020441025.1 Leptospiraceae bacterium | reverse complement strand
CGTCGAAACAAAAGGCTTCGCACGTATATGCTCTCCGCCGCGGCTTCGATTTTGATTTTTATCGGCGCCGTGTTAATCGAGCGATTGGTTTATTTCAGCGAATCCGAAACCGACTCCATAGCGGGGCAAATTATTTCATATGCGGGTACGGTAAGCGTCAACGACCGGATAATTTCAGCCGATGCGAAAAGCAATATGAACATCCAACCCGGCGACGTAATCGAAACCGGTCCGGATGGGAGCGTCAGCATTCAGTTTCACGGACAGAACGGCATCGCCCTGCAACCGCACAGCCGCCTGCGCTACGACATGCGAACCGATCGGCCCGCTCTGCGCCTCGAAGCCGGTTACCTGGGAGCGGTCATGCACGACACCTGCGACTTACAACCGCTGCACATTGAATCGCCGCTTTACTCGGTGGAAATAACCGGCACGACGGTCTTTATGGGCGTACCCGCTGCGAACTCGGCTTATTTCTGCATCTGCAACGGTACCGTGGGTTTACACACGCACTCGCATAAACCGGCATCCGAATCGACATCCGGAGAAACCGTATCGGCCAGGCATCACGCCGCCTACGGCTTCGAACGAACAAACAATGAGCAAATACAAACACGATCGGGCGAGCTTCTGTATCACAATGATGCTCTGCTGGAAGAACTGGCCGACAAAATCGGCACGCAAATCGACTGGGACAAACTGGAAACGCAACAATGCGCACAGTAACGCGCGCAAGGGCCGTCGCAAAATGTTTTGCTTAAATCGGCATAGAGTATTGACGCATATGGAATGGCGCTTGAAACAACACGCTCAGTTTTGTTAACTCTCCGCGTATTTTCCCCCGCTGCGAGAGCGCTTAAAGTACCATGAATAGATCTTACGGTCATGCAGTGCACTGCGGCATCGCATGACCATTCATGTCTCACAGCGAAGGAAAAGCTTTTTCAGGAAGCACGTAATGCCGGCGAATCCGTCGGTAACTTCATCAGATAATCGAACGCGGAAAGCGCGGCCTTGGCCCCTTCACCCAGCGCAACGACAATCTGTTTATACGGCGTTACCGTGGCGTCGCCACACGCAAAGATTCCCTCGCGATTCGTTTGACAACGATCATCAACGACAATCTCACCGAATCGATTCACTTCCACCAGATTGCGCACAAATTCCGTATTGGGAATCAAGCCGATCTGCACAAACACGCCGTCCAATTCCAGTTCGTGCTCCGCACCGGACTCACGATCCACATACCGCAGACCGGTCATCTTTTGGCCGTCGCCGTTAATAGCGATTGTCTGCGCGTTTGCAATCGATTCGATATTTGCGGTCTTAGCCACCCTATCGAGCAGAATACTATCGGCATTGAAGCGCGGCGCGAATTCAATCAGCTTCACCGATCGAACTATGCCGCTTAAATCGAGGGCCGCCTCCACACCGGAATTGCCGCCGCCGATTACGGCCACATCCTTTCCTTTAAAGAAGGGACCATCGCAATGCGGACAATAGGCCACGCCTTTTCCCAGGTATTCTTTTTCACCGGGCACGTTTAATTGACGCCACTGCGCACCGGTAGCCAGAATAACGGCCCGGGTCCGCAGACGATCGCCGGTATTCAATACGATTGTCCGGCAACCGTCATCAGCAAGTTCGGAACCAATCTGCGTAACCCGTAAATGTTCTTTCACATCTACTCCATACGCTCTGAGATTCTCGGCCAGGTCCGCGCTCAATTCGGGGCCGGTGGTCTTATGTACGGCGATTAGATTTTCAATGGCCATGGTATCTTTCACCTGACCGCCCAGACGATCGGCCACCAGAGTCACACGCAATCCCTTACGCGCGGCATAAATGGCCGCCGAAACACCCGCCGGTCCACCACCGATTACGGCCATGTCATAAAGATTGTCATCATCGGAGTCCCGGGCATCGCCGGCGGCCGTCGCATCGGACACCAGGTCGGGATACATTTCCAACAGCTTGTTTACAATCTGTCCCGCGTCGATCTTACCATCGGCAAACGGTCGACCGTTTAACCACACGGAAGGCACTCCCTGGATGCCGCGTTCCCGGATTAAATCCTGATAGTGGGAACCATCGATCATTTCATGCGTAATGTCCGGATTCAAAAAAGCCACGCTGTTCATTGTCTGGACGACATCCGGACAATTATGGCAGGACAGGGACACGACCGTTTCGAAACGCAACCGGGTTCCGATACGCCGCACAAAATTCTGTATGCTCTCATCGAGTTTTATTTCGGCTCCACCGGTTTGCAGAATGGCCAGCACCAGCGAACTGAATTCGTGACC
>JAGRMX010000574.1 GCA_020441025.1 Leptospiraceae bacterium | reverse complement strand
TCGCCCACGGAAACGACGTGGACCGATCCCGCCCTGCGATTGATTACCGATTGGCTACAACCCGACGCGGCGGATCAGTTACTGGAATTGTGCCTGCATACCATCGATTGGGAACATCCCTGGATAAACGTGTATGGGCGTCGCATTCGGCAGCCTCGATTGATCGCCTGGTACGGAGATCCGCAAGCCGTGTACAGTTATTCGGGTGTCCGCTTAAATCCGCGACCGTGGCCTGAATTTCTCCGGGCCCTTAAAAACCGAATGGAAAGTACACTTGAGCGTGAAGGATGGTTTAACGCCGTGTTGCTGAATCTGTATCGCAATGGCCGGGATTCGGTTAGCTGGCATTGCGACAACGAGTCCGCTATGGGCGCCGATCCGGTACTGGCATCCGTCAGCGTGGGCGCTCCCCGGGATTTTGTTTTGCGTCGCAAGCGGAACCATGCCCGCCGGCTCAAGTTGACACTGGAACACGGCAGCCTGTTGTATATGGGTCCCGGTGTGCAGATCGATTGGGAGCACGCGTTGCCTCGTCGGGCACGCATCGAACAGCCCAGGGTGAATCTAACTTTTAGAAGAATCGTCGCGTCCTGAGTTGCCGTAAATATAAAGCTCAGTCATTACCGGATCTACCGCGGTCACATGCATCGCACACCGCATTTTATCACTCCGGGTTTATAAAAACGATTCAATCCTCGTAAGTTTCGTCGTAGTATTCCTGGGCCAGTTCCGCGGCCAATCCGCCCGAATCTACCGCCGCCTCAAAAGTCGGATAGATCATATAATCGCCCGCCAGGAACAGTCCGTCGTTTCTTGCGTTGAGGTCGTTTAACTGCCGTAGTCGCGCATAAGCACCGGGGGTCATAACCGGATAGGCGTACGGAAAACGCAATACAGTCTGTCCGGTAATTTTCGTTTCTATGTTTGCGCCGAAAACTTTCTTAAGATCGGCCATGCTGCTTTCCAGCAGAGCCTGATCGGACATATTCAGTACGGAACGATCCTTATAAGAACGCGGCGCGATGTACACCGTAAAGATAGAATCGTTTCGATTGCGCACGCTCGAATCGTATTGGCGTTGAATCCAGGTGGCGTCATACACATCGGTAAAAAAATGCCCGTCCTCCACGGCCAGGTCGAACGCGCCGTCCCATACAATCTCCCGGGTATAAAAAGAAATGGTCACATACCCGGCGTACTCAATCCGATTCATTAGATTGCGCTGTTCGGCGGTCAGTTCGTTCTCGGCTATCTGCGCCGCGATGGGCGCCGGCACCGCCAGAACGACCATCAGGGACCTGACTTTGCGCAAATTACCGCGTGCATCCCGGTACGTTGTTATGAATTCTTTGCCGTCCCTTTGCACGGATGTGACCGTACTTTGTAATCGAACGGCATGGCCCAATTCGTTCTGGAGAGCGAGTGTGACTTCGGCAATTCCGCCGGTAAAACTGAAGGTGCCGGTTTCTTCACTGCCGCGTCGGGGACGGTCGCGATTCAGGCGTGCGGCCCGCGTTTCGGAAATGGGTTCGGTGTCGTAGTAGTCGAACGCAATTTCGGGAATGAAACTCAGCGCCGAAATCTCATCGATACTGGCGCCGAATAATCCCCGGGCGGCCACGTTAAAGTTTTGTTGATAAATGTCGCCGAAACCATTCTGTTGAAAAAACTCCCGGGCGGTCATCCGATCGAGGTCGGCCAGTTTTCCGTTCGGTTTGAATTCGTTGGCTTCCACGTACGCATCGGCCTGTTTTTGAATTGTTTGCACAAATCGATTGTAATCGGATAAGCTGCTTTGCTCTATATACATCGCGGCGATGCCGTCTTCGCCGTAATAAAATTGGCCGCCGTGCCAGTGGGCGTCGCACGGCGAGGGAATCTCGCGCAGTTGTAGATCCAGTTTACGAATCAATTGCTTGAGCAATCCTTCCGGCTCGCCCAGATATTCGGTGCCCCGGGCGTACACAAATCCGTCGTGTTCGCCGCGTACCGTGCGCCCGCCCACCCGGTCTTCTTTTTCCAGTACGATAACATCGAAATCGTCGGCTTTACCGAGCTGGTATGCCGCAGTCAGGCCGGCAATGCCCGCACCGATAACCACGACTTCGGTTTGTTCAATCATATTGTTGTCTCCTGTAGAATGATCGGACTCGATGGAATCCACAGGCTGGCCGTCCGCCGGCGCGCAGAATGGGAACAAAAGGACGCAGCCCAACGAAACGAAGATGGTGCGTATCCGGTTCCGGCCGTTAAACGAGGGTCGCATGGGTGTGTGCATATAAACGTATGGAATCGCAAAACCGTTCGGACGCAGTTTTGCGA
>JAGRMX010000573.1 GCA_020441025.1 Leptospiraceae bacterium | reverse complement strand
ATTGAGTCATGCCATAGCCAATGGCGGAATTCTACTGCTGGATCTATAAACTGCGCGTGGGTTACTGATTCTCAACGTTTTGCTGCGCCGCCTGCAATGCTTCTTTCAGTTTAAGCGCATCGGGAAAATCGGCCTGTATTTCAAGCGCTTCGGATAGAATCTTCTCCGCACGCGTATAATTGCGATTGGCCCGGTAAGCATCCGCCAGATGCACCAGATTCTTCACATCGTCGGGATGACGCATACGTAAACGTTCACCATGATCGATGGCCGCTTCCATATTGCGGCTCATCTTGTACATAAGCGCCGCGGCAAACAACGCGTCGTTGTCTTCCGGAAAGTGTTCCAGATATTGTTCGTAAGCCCGGGCCGCTTCCTCAAAATCCTTCTTCTTGCGCTGACAGACGGCTCGCATCAGAAGTACATCTCTGGCCACGGGGTTGTGCTGCCCGGCCTGTTCCAATTGAGTAAGAGCGGCATCGTATTGTTTTTGTTCCATAGCCGACCGGGCCGCTTCCAGATGCTGATCAAAATTGGCAGAAGGTCCATCCAATATGGCCGCCGCATCCTCCCGGTAGGCAATACGCATCAACGCCAGATCGTCGGTGATTTTACCCTGTTCCTGTAATGCTCGCCAGATGGTCGGCAAATCCGCACGCGATGTTTCTACGGTTCGTACAAAGCGATACTCATCCTCATTGATGATTCGGTGACCACGAGAATCCACACCGATTTGCAGATCATCGCGACCGTCAGAGCCGCTGATCAGCACATCGTCGGGCCGCAATCGATCGGTGATAACACGCAACTTGCCGGTAAATATGCTGGTGCCGATTTTGCGCAATTCCTGGCCCTGCTGCAAAAAGCCGGCTTTACCCTGACGATAAAGAATTACATTGGGATGCTCGGCATTTATATAATACAACATGCCGTTATCCGCATCCAGCAAACCGAATACGGCGGATACCAGCATATACCCGTCGAAAGAAACGAATACGTTTTGCAATTCGGCAAAACATTCCTTCAACCAGCGTTCCGGATAATACTGCTGCACGGCACCGGTTAGCTGCGAACGCGTAATCACCGATTTAAAAACGGTTCCCAGTACCAACGCACCGCCGGCGCCCTGTATGGATTTGCCCATGGCATCGCCGTTCAGAAATGCCAGATATTTGCGGCCCCGCAACTCCAGCTCATACGCCGCGTTTAAATCGCCTCCGATCTCGGCGCTCCAGTGCCGAAATGAAAATCGTTTTTTCTGTTCGGTCAGCATTTCAACGGAAATATTCGTATGTTGAAAGTAATTGCCACCTAAGGGTTTAATCAGCAAGGATGTCAGGAAATAATCGCCGTCCTGTTGTTCTTTTAACGCCCGCACCTCCGAAAGCGATTCATTCAACTGCTGCGTACGTTCCGTTACTTTCTTTTCCAGGTTTTGATTTAAATCCTCCACCTGTTCATTCACGCGTACAAATCGATTGGCCAGCAGCAGGGCCAGACTGATAATAAAACCGCCGAATACGTAACTCATAACCGGCGGCAGAATAAATAAACCGCGATTGCTGAGCGTATCCAGTACGACTCCTACAAAAACGAATCCGAATCCAATCAGCATAATCAGGGCGTCGCGCTCTTTACGGATTGTATGGTAGATGAGCATCCCGAGAATACCGAGAATGTAAGCCAGCCATGTCGGTTGCGAAAAAGTGCGCTGCACCCACCACCAGTTATCCGCGTCATCCGTTAACAGTACATGCGACCAGGCGCCGGCAAGTACCGCCAGCGGCAGTAACATTAGCCAATCATAAATGCGCATGAAACGATTGCGCGGAAAATCGAAATACTTACGAAAGAAGTAAAAAAACAGCGGAAAGCATGGATAGAGCAGCAGGTATTCCACACGTTTGAGCTCAACAAACGGAATATCAAGTTCCCAGCGTAATTGGGTTTTGATGGCCTGATAGGCGACCATCACATATACGAATGCTCCGAAAATAAGATTCTCGCTTTCCACACGTCGGCGAACATATAGAAACAAAAAATATGATCCGCAGGTAAAGTACACCGCCAGAAACAAAATTTCTATAAAGCTTTCATAAAACAATTCGGTACGTAGCGTGTGTTCGGGACCAATGAGAACTTCATCACGAGCAATACCGATCTCATCTCCGGTGTAACGTTGAACATGCACCAGAATAATGTTTACACTCTCCGGTCGAATCAGGTTATCCGGGATGTCATACACCCGAGTGCGATCATAAGCCTGGGCCAACTCGGCGTCCCATTCTCCCGTTCGACCGATGACACGCCCATTGAAATAAG
>JAGRMX010000572.1 GCA_020441025.1 Leptospiraceae bacterium | reverse complement strand
TCAGATCGTTGTTATCGCAGTGAAAGGTGTACTGGGGCATGTTGTCGGCCGCGTCGCTCACCACCGATCCCTGCAAAATGTACTCGGCGCAGACCGGATTCAAATCGAAGCCGGTTTCCCAGGTGAACCGATCCAGGGCTTCCCGGGTAATGCGGATGTGCGTGTAGGGACCCGCCCCGGCAAACGAGTGAACGCGTCCGGCGGGCAGGGAAAAGAGCACGAACAGGCCGGACAGTACCAGAATACGAATTCCGGCCGCGCGCCATCTCAAATGTTTAAAAAAAGTCGGCATTGAATGAACCGGTTAGCAAATACCCATCGCTCGACACCGCTTGTATCATCCACTATTTTTCGCACCGTAATCAGCGTCCCTGTCGACGAAATACTGTCATTGCCAAAGGTAGCAATTCGCATTCCATTGAAAAGCGAACCGAAACTATTGACGAAATACAAGCCGCATATACAAATCATCTTAAAGCCGCACCCGGGCGGTTCCGAGCGGATTCCGATTAATTTTCCGTTCATCCATTTTTTATGACCACACAATCAAACGCATCACCCATCCTGAAAGAACGCTATAGCGAAATATTCCGATTTTACGTCCCGTCCGTTCAGGCCTCGTTTTTAACCAGTGCCGATCTGGATCGCTTTATAGAAGCGCGTTTTAATTTTTTTCAAGAGCGTAAAGATGAGGTTAAGATAGACATTCATAATCCGGGCGACGAGTTCTACTGGTTGATTAACTCGACCGTAGTGGAAATTACGCTGCCCGATTCACGCTTTATCGTCGAAACGCTGATCGACTATTGTACCTATCATGAATACCAGATCAACATGATCATACATCCGCTTTATCACGTCGAACGCGGAGCGGACGGCCGGTTGCGAACTCTGGAAAGCGTGGAAGCGGCTTCGGACGCTCCGCTGGAGACGCAAATATATCTGGAAATCAATCGGCTGGAAGCGGATGAAATGGAAAGCATGCAGCGCGATCTTCTGGCGAACTTCGTTGAATTGCGCACAATAGTTTCCGATTATGAAAGCGTGGATAAGCTCCTCTCGGAATTTTCATCCGGGCAGGACGCTGAAACTCGCGCGGTACTGAGTTGGTTGCGCGAGTATTTTGTTCTTTTGGGCGCGGCGCAAACCGATAGTCGGCAGATCGATACGGACTCTCCCGTGTACGGTGTCTTTCGTCATGAGGGGGCGCGCGCATCCATATCGCGTGAGCTGCAACAGCAAGGGCTCAGTACTTCCGACGCTTCTCCGGTAATCTTTCTGGAAACGCAAACCTTCAGTAATGTAAATAAGCGCAAGCCGTATTATTTAATAGTATTGCGTAACGGAAATCGCAGCGCGGTGATTGCCGGTCATTTTACCCAGAGAGCCGAGACTATGGCTCGCACGGAAATTCCGTACGTGCGGCTTCAGGTGGAGCGCCTGCTGAATCGCTTTCGTGCTTCCAGCACATCGTATATCCGCAAAGAAATTTATCGCATATCCAATTTGATACCCGTGGCGCTGTTCTTCACGCGTCCACGACTGCTGGAAATGTGGTTCGATTTGATTATCTCGAATCTGTACGCCAGCGAAGTCGATTTCAGTATGGATGCCGATCCGGATTATAATATGGTCTGGGTGGCGGCGGTTATTCCCAATCGGGATAGCGGCAATATTCCCACGGGCCATTTTTATCATTTAATATCGCAGGAAGCCATTCAGATCGTACATCACGTGCGGCGAGAATTGAATCGCAATAGCGTATTGTTAGTGGGAATCAATTGCGGCATGCTTAAGCCGGACACGCTGATTGAACTGTTCCGCAAAAACCAGGATCGCCTGTTTTCCTCCTGGACCATGCGATTTCGTCGACTGGTATATAATAAATATGTCGGCGATCGTCGCATCAACCTGGCGTTACAACGTTACTTCAGCGGCATGTCCCCCGATTACGAAATTCATCAGGAGCCGGACGAGGCGTTGTTTGATCTGGATACGCTGGAGTCCATGACGGATGAGAGCGAATACCAGGTTCGATACTATCACGGTCATGGCAATTCACGTTATGACTACATTAAGATATACGCGCCGCGCGCAAATCGGTTGAGCGATCTGGTGCCCGTGCTCAGTGATTTCGGTTTCACCATTGAAGGCGATTTTACTTTTCCTTATCGCACGGCGGAATTCGAGCGTTTTACGTACGCCTTTCGCGTGCCGCCCCGACCGCAGGTTTCGGATGCGCATCGCCGACGCATCGCCGACGCTATTGAAGCGGCTCTGAATGAGCATACCACCTGCGAGTCAGTGAATCAACTTGTGGTGGATGCGGATTTGACCGCCCG
>JAGRMX010000571.1 GCA_020441025.1 Leptospiraceae bacterium | reverse complement strand
GTTTTTAAGAAGCGTGCGCGAGCGATCACAATTGTTTGTAGCAGAATTAGAACAAATCAAATCCCGATTTCCCCTCATTCAAGAGATTCGACATCTGGGGTTGTTTATGGGCATTGTTTTTGTAGATCGGGCTACATGTTTGATGGTGGTGAAATCCATGGCGGACAACGGTCTGTTCGCGGTGTATGCGAATAATGATCGTCGCGTGCTGCAATTCTTACCGCCGCTGATTACTACCGAAGAACAGGCCGGGGAAATACTGACTCTGTTTGAAAAGAGTTTGAACGATCTTTCGTCCTGGAAGAACAGACTGATGAAAAAAATCGTGGAGCATCTATAGAGGTTGTGGCACTGGAATTAATAATCCCGGGTGAAGGCGCCGGCGATACAGCTGTTGTATCACCTGCGGCAATCGCCGACGGACCGCCAAAGAATAGGCCTTTTCAATAAGCTGTAGAATAAATAATCAGAGTACGTCATGCAATACAATCTCAAGGCCGATGCCGTTCAAAAGCTGGCCGAATTTGAGTTAAATCTAAGACCGGAACAACCCGAAGCGGGCTTGTTTGTCCCGAGCATCATCGGGTATGGTGAAATGTCCACCGTGTTCACTTTCGCGGATGAAAGCCTGGCCGGTCGGGCCTACAAGCGTATGGCCATCTTCCAGGCTCTGCCCGAGGCGGAACGTTATCTTCAGGATTACCTGGAATACAATCAGTTGTTGCTCGAAAGAGAAATCGATATTCCGGAGTATGGCGCCGAAATCGTATCCGGGAAACGGGGCGAGCCGGTTCTATATCTGAGTCAGTCCATGTTGAATCCGAATTGCATCGGCCATAAAGTAATACATACCGTTTCGGAAGCGGAATCCCTGCGGCTCTTTCAGGCCGTATTGCGTCGTCTGAGCGGTGTATTTGCATCCAATCGGACACGGGCCGCCGCTACCGCGGATCGCATTGAACTGGGTTTCGACGCCCAGTTGAGCAATTGGTGCGTGCGGAATTATGACGGGACATCGGAGCGCTTGCCTGACCGCGTCGAACTGGCCTATATTGATACGAGCACTCCGTTGGTCCGTAAAAACGGAACTTTGCAGATCAACCCGGAGCTGTTTCTGCGGGTCTGTCCGGCCTCGTTGGTCTGGATCATCCGGATTTTTTTCCTGCACGATGTATTGAATCGATATTTTGATCAGCGACTGGTATTGATCGATTTAATCGCCAACTTAATTAAAGAAAAACGTCCGCAGTTGATCGATCCTTTCGTGGCCGTCGCCAATCAGTATCTGGAAACATATTTCGCCGGGCAGGCGCAACCCGAAAGTAAGACCGATCAAAAAAAATCAAATCGGCCGGAAGCATCACGCAATCAAAACAATGACCCGCGTGAATCCGTCGAAAAGGCATTTCAACCCATTGTACGTAAGGAAGTCGAGGATTATTACCGCGAAGACGCCATTATCTGGCGTCTGTTTCTGGGCCTGCGTCGTACGGAGCGCTGGATACGCACTCGCATCCTGCGCCGACCGTACGATTTAATTTTGCCGGGGAAAATAGAACGCTGAAGCTATTCGTAATCCGCCCGGTTGCTCCGGGCAATTTGTTATAGCTCGTGAGCCTCCAGTTTGTCGGCGTGAATCTGTAGATTGTACTTTTCGGACATGGCCTGTTTCATTTCATTCAATTTTGCCTGACGTTGCTCGTTTTCCAGTTGCGCCTTTACCTGGTCGCGGACCTGAGCATAACTCATTTGATTGAATCGCATGGCGCTTTCGGCTCGTTCCCGAATCTGTTCCTCGGTAACCCGGACTTCCGGCATATTCTGTTGTAAATACAGACTGGCCAGCAATTGATCCTCCCGTAACTGCCGGAAAAACCGATAATCATCCGCATCGGTGGAAATGGAGTTAAAATCTTCCTGATCTTCCAGCACCCGGTATGTCAGTAAGGTAGAGAGCATCATAAATTTATCCCCCAGCGGGAAATCGGCGTCCTGAATCTCATTGTTTAAATCCGCATACGTATAGGTTTCGCCGTTTATAGTGTACAGCGGCGTATCCGGCGTAAGACTGGCTTCATCCGGTATGCCGCCCTGCAGTGTTTCATGAAATTCCACTTCCTTGTCTTCGAATAGTCTTCGGACTCGATTCTGAAACAAACCGCTGAATTCCATCTCGACCGTTTTGTCCGCTATCTGTCCCGCCACGGATTCGATTTCATCCTGCTTCATGATCAACTGCTGGAACTCGGCGTCTCGCTCGTCCGAAGGCGTGATCTCATCGCGATTGCGCATGGCCACCCGCGTGGTTTTCGCGAAGTACGATTCATACATGTCGCGCAAATCGTC
>JAGRMX010000570.1 GCA_020441025.1 Leptospiraceae bacterium | reverse complement strand
TTATGTGCTGGAAAACGGATTTCTGGTAGGCATTATCCGGGCGGTCTTATCGGTACCCATGCACGTACTTACCGGCGCCTGGATCGGATACTGGATAGCACGCTCTCGATTCGAAGGCATTCCTTATTATTTGACCCTGCTGATCGGTCTGGGTATGGCCATTTTTGTGCATGGTACTTTTAACGTGGGCGTGATGGCCGAACAGAAAGCGTTTATAATAATGAGCGTGGTGGTGGTTCTTATTTTACTGGGGCTTGTTGTAGTGGTAGCCCGGCGCGCTCTAAGGTTAAGCGAAGCGCAGGCCCGCGAATCGCTGGTGGATCGCATTGCCCGCACTTCTGCGATACCCGCCGCCACGGGTCGGCCGATGGCATCCGCCGAAGAGAATCAACCCGTACCCGGTGGACACGCCCGCACCGTTTTGATTGCCCTGTTCTATGCTCTGGGCGTGGTTTCGCTGATTACCGGTTTGTTTTTCGCGCTGGGTGTGGGTTATCTGTTTTATAATGATGAAATCGGCGATCCCTTCAATCTGGAAAGCGTCATCATGTATTTCCTGGTGGCTTTGCCGCTGGCCGGCGCGGTGTTCTTTCCACTGCTGGGACACATGCTGCGACGCTTATTCTTTGAGGATTGATCGTGTAAGCATGAGCCTTCGCTGAATTGCCGGCAATGGTAAGGCGCCGAATGAATGCATCCGTAGAATTTAAACAATTTCTACCGCTTCATTCGATCGCGGCACAATCCTTCCAATCACTCGCGCTTCCGGAACGGGATCATCATTAAGCAAAACCGGGTGGTCACGTAACAAAGGATTCACCGTCTCGCAAAACATTGCGGCCTGATCCGCCGGCAAAACAATCACCATGCCGGTACCCATGTTAAAAACAGAAAACATTTCTCGTTCACTGACCGGTCCGCGTTCGGAAATACGCGCGAACAATTCGGGCACGACCAAACGCGAACGCTCAATGCGCGCCGCATGCTCCGATTTCAGGATGCGCGGAATGTTTTCATAAAATCCGCCACCGGTAATGTTGGCAATGCCGCGAATATCAAACTTATGGCTATCATTGAAGATGGGTCGCAGTATCGGCTCATAAATTACGGTAGGACGCAGCAGAATTTTGTTAAATAGAAATTCGCAATCGGCTCTTTCTTCCGGTAAATGCATCCCATCGCGCAGAAAAATCCGCCGCACCAGCGAAAGCCCATTGGAGTGAATTCCGGATGAAGGCAAGCTCACAATCGCGTCGCCGGCGGCAATTCGTTGGCCGTCAATAATGCGATCCTGTTCGGCCACGCCCACTACGAATCCCGCCAGATCGTAGTCTTCCGGTTGCATGGTATCGGGATGCTCGGCGGTTTCGCCGCCGGCCAGTACGCAACCCGCCGTGCGGCATCCGGCGGCGATGCCGGATACGATGGCGCTCATGCGCGCCTGATCCAATCGACCGCAGGCAATGTAGTCCAGAAACTGAAGCGGGCGCGCACCGGTGGCCAGCAGATCATTCACGCACATGGCCACCAGATCGATGCCCACCGTATCATGCCGATCAAACAACTGCGCCAGGCGCAATTTGGTACCCACCCCATCGGTAGAGGTGACCAGCATCGGTTGTCGATAGGCTTTCAGAAAGGACAGGTCAAACAGGCCGCCGAACCCGGCCGTATTGGTCAACACCCCGGGAATGTGGGTACTGGCCACCGAATCGCGTATAGCTCGCACAAAATCCTGCCCGCCGTGGGTATCCACACCGGCATCCCGGTAGCTCAAACCGTCCCCGGAAACGCGTGAACTCCCACCTGGATTCGTTCCGGAGCTGTTTGTGTTTTGATTCGCAGACATCTATTCCACTTCAGATACTATCCGCTTATTTTAAAAACACAATCGCGGAACTTCGATAGCCGGGACAGTACCCGCAGACCATCCCGCCAATCCGGCCCTGCCAGCAACTCAAAAACCCGCAGAAACGGCACGGAAAAAGACTGGTCGGCGCTCTCCAGCCGGACGATCCGGGTAGGATATGATTCCGGAACATTCCTTCAAGCGCTGGCTCATTCTGGGATGTTTGTTGCTGCTGCCTTTATACCTGGTCTTCGCCGAAACGGATTTGCGTTTCCCGGTGGCTCTGCATTCCAATCTGCCCGGGCTGCCGGAGAACCACCGGGACGAGTCCGGTACACCGGTAATCCCGCTGCCGGAATGGATGCAATCCGCATCGCTGGTAGCCTATGCCCATGACCGCCTGTATTTTTATCCTGAAGCGGATGACGACGATTCTGAAGGCATAGATTTAAGCGCCCACTTTTTTAAGACCTTCCCGCGTCACCATACCGCCGGGGCG
>JAGRMX010000056.1 GCA_020441025.1 Leptospiraceae bacterium | reverse complement strand
CCAAAATGCCCGCCGTGTACACCGTAGAAGATCAGTTCCCCGTACGATTTTATGCCGGAGTTCCGATTGAGAAAGCTATGCTGCCGGTCTTAAAAGTGCGCGGCGCGGACTTTGTGTTGAGCAAAGTGCATAGAGCTTAAGCCGCCGCTATCAAGAATCAATGTGCAATCTAATGCGATGCGATTTCGTCCGGCGCCTCTCAGTAACGCACTTTATTCCGCAACGGTTGTAAATAAATCACTGCGCCGGCCGTTGGTCCGTAGCGCGAATTCAATAAATCCTGCCAGAGTCCATAAATGGCGACGATCTTCCGGTTTAATAAAGCGATGATACGCTTCCGGCAAAACCGGTTGCACATCGGCACTGCGCATTTCATTTAACTGCGCGCCGGAAATACCCTGCTGTAAAGTGAAAATGTATTTTTGTTTTACTCGATCGGCTTCGCTCATGATCTGGCGCCAGCGATCCTTGCAGGTGGTTTTGGCTCCCAGCATAATCAGTCGTTCCGCCGGAAATTTCGGATTGTGATAAGCTTCCATGCCGGGAAATAAGAAGTCCGGTTTTTTACGATCTTCGGTAGTGGCGGTGTTGCTGAATTCCAATCCGGCGCTCTGAAGAATATAAGCCAGGTGGTTCTCAAGCGAGCGGCCGGCGCGACTCTTACGACGATTGTTGATTTCCAGCGCCATGCGCAAAAAATTTTCCACGTCGCGAAACGGTTTTTCCAGCAGAGTGCGGTACAATTCGCGCTCCATAAAGCGAAATAGACTGTACTCGATGCTCATTAAATCGAGGATGGCCCGGTCAGGTTGTTCCACCACGCCTTTGGAAATGCCCTGCTCGGTGTTTCCGTATAACTGCCGGTGAATCTGTTGAGCGCGTTTCGAAATCCGGTCCGTATCCGGGAACTCCCGACCGGATTCTTTCAGGAAGGCTTCGCAATCCGGTCGTAAACGTTCATCCAGGTCGAAGCGCAACAGGCGATTGGTTTCGTTAGGTGTGATTCCCAAAAAGTTAAGCACGGCGATGATGTCGTCTTCATCTTCCACGACACGCGCCCGACAGGTGCGTCGCATGTCCGCCGTGGGACCGTCGCTCATGAGTACGAATAACGCACCCACGTAGCGTTCCTCGTATTGGGCGAAGTAGCTGCGCACGCGAGTCAGGCGGTATTCGCTTTTGGATTTACCATACCATTTGAAGTAGGCGTCGCTGCGGCCGTCGCCCCAGTCCAGGTACACTTCCTCGCTCTTATTCTCGCCTTTCGGTCCGGGCGCATCCAGGAATAGCTCCCAGCAATCGGTGGGTAGATAGATGCCGTCCTGATGCGAGCCGGTCAGTCCGATGTCGTTGGGCGCCAGGAATTTCAGAAAGGTCAGTTGCGCGTCGCTGATTTCGGTCAGCAGGGCATCGACATCTATATGACTTTCAAACAGCGAGTTCTGCATTGATACACGTTAATTCTGAGCAATATTTAAGAACACATGCCTTTTCTATTTCATCCTTATGAATATTGAAGAGTACGCGTCCATGCCCTTCAATAACGCATAAAATGAAACAAATGCGCGAAACGCTACACGTATCAATACAGCGGCGGGAATACGAAATTGATGCCAAAAATATTGCCGTGTTCAAAAATTTCCGGCGGTGGTTTGCCGAAGTTTTGATCGCGCAGGGCGTTCATGCAGGCCTCATCCACCAGGTGTTGTCCGATAGTCGGCCCTTTTTTTACGTCCACCACGTTGCCGTCCCGGTCCAGCATAAACATTACCGGTACTACCTGCGGTTTAATAGGTTCATTGATCACATAGCCCGCCCGATCACGATACATGTAATTCACGCCGGGCGGAGCGAAACTCTGACGGATTTGTCTGAGCATGTTGCGAAAGTATTCCGCTCCCGGCATGGCGGTAGTGGACATGGCATACAGGCTCGAACCGTCGTAACGTAATCGAAATTGTTCCTGAAAGCGATAGTTGGTGGGGATGCGCATGCGCTGCCCGCCGCCGTCACCGGTGGCCGCCGTTTGTGCGCCCGCATTATCCGCCCGGTGGGCGGCCGTTTCTTCCGGCATTGTATCTCCCGGGCGATCGGTTTCGGTACGTTCCAGGCGATTGGGATCGGTCGGCTGCGGTCGACTGCCCGGAGTCGCGGGCGATCCGCCATCGCCCTGACCGAGTTGCAGACGATCCGAGTCGGTCAGGGTGTGAAATCCGTATAGAGTGGTGATACCGCCGCGACCTTCCGAAGTCTGATCCGACAGCACGCTGCGTTGTTGGGTGCGGCGTTCCAGGTACTCGGGTTGCTCAATTAACACCGGATCGATGTTGCCGCGCTCTTTGCGCATCTGCGCAATCAACTCCTGATCGGTGGCCAGAGAAAGGATGGGCGCAAAACGCGACGTATAGGCGAAGCCGAAAATCAATGCCGCCAGCAATATGACCGGCGTGGCCGCACCGATCAATCGAATGTCGTCGGGATCGCCGCCTTGTGCTTTCGCCGGTGTCTTAGATTTTTGTAAGATGAACTTAAGGTCGGAATAAAACGAAAAGCTACGTTCACGCAGTTCAGAATAAATACGATTGGCTGTCCGGTGTATGCGCGTCATCGTCTGTTCTCTGCCGGTTCTCGTTCGGGCGGTCCGGACTGCCCCACAGGTGCAGGCAGTCGAGGTGTTCATACGCTTTGCGGGTGGCCAGGCGTCCCTGGGGCGATTTTTCCATCAGAGCGCTTCGCAGCATATAGGGCTCATGGTCTTCTTCCAGCGTGCGCTCTTCTTCATCCACCAGCGCGGCCAGTGTTTTAATGCCCACCGGGCCGCCTTTGTAGCGTTCGATCATAAGACGCAGCAAACGACGATCCAGTTCTATCAATCCCAGGGCGTCTATGCCCAATCGCTCCAGACAGGATTGCACAAAAGCCCGATTCGCGCGATCGATTTTTTCCACGGTTACGTAGTCACGAATACGCCGTACCAATCGAATGGCCACCCGGGGAGTCATACGCGCCCGACGTGCCATCTCCACGGCGGCTTCCTCATCCACGAGCACCTGTAGCAGTGCGGCAGATCGCATGATAATGTGGCGCAAATCTTCCTCGGAATAAAAATCCAGCTTCAATTCCAATCCGAAGCGGCTCTTAAGCGGCGACGACAGCATGCCCGATCGGGTGGTGGCGCCCACCAGCGTGAAGGGCTTGAGGTGCAGTTTTACGCTCTGGGCACTCATACCCTCGCCAATTACAAAATCGATACAGCCGTCTTCCATGGCGGGGTACAGGATTTCCTCGCACGGACGACTCAGGCGGTGAATTTCATCGATAAAGAGAACATCGCCCTCTTCCAGCAAGGTCAGTATGCGGGCCAGGTCGCGTGGTTTGCTGATGGCCGGCGCGCTGGTGGTTTGCAGTCGCGCGTCCAGTTCGGAGGCAATGATACCTGCCAGTGTGGTCTTACCCAGCCCCGGGGGACCGGAAAACAAAACATGATCGAGGGCTTCTCCACGGGTGCGGGCAGCGGCCACGGCTACAGCCAGCTTTTCCTTGATGTCGGTCTGGCCCACGAAGTCGCGCAACCGACGGGGTCGCAGCGCTCGATCATCATCGTCGGAGCCGCCCGCAAGGATCTCTTCCGGTGTCTGTTGCGTCATGGATTGCATTCCCCGGTTTTCCGCCAGATGATTGGACCGTTTGCTCCCATGGATCGGCTCAACTACCTGTGCATGCATTGTTTCAGATCCCGGCCTACAGGCGACATAATTTTTTTATGATTTCCGGGTTTCAGGGCGTGAACACCACCCGATTTCGCATGGTGTATGTTCAAAATCACCCCCGGCAGGCGTGAACTCCGGCTATAGCTGTCGTTTATACGCGTGAACTCCGTCAATTCTCACAGTAAGTATGCGTGAACTCCGTCGACAAAGGCCGGATCGGTCGCATCAACAAATTAGATCTGCTGATGCAAATCAGATACAGACACCCGGATATGGTGTAAAATGACGAATTGACGCGTGAACTCCGGCGCCGGACAATCAATGGTTGCCATAACCTTTGAGTGCGCTTACTGTGGAGTCTACCGGATGGCCCATGTCTGATTCGGAAATAAGAATCGATCCTCCCGACCCGGTCGGTCCCGGTGCGGAGCGCAAACTGCTGGAAGTCATCCAGCACGTGCAATCGCTGTTAATTGAGGACGCCGATCCGCCCGCTTTATTCGAGCAATTGTTGGCACACATGCTGGAGCTGACCGAAAGTCAGTACGGCTTCATCGGCCAGGTGTTGTTTGATGATACGGCGCAGCCGTATTTGAAAACGTATGCTTTTACCAACATAGCCTGGGATGCCGAAACCCGCGCCTTCTATGAAAAACACGCACCGGAAGGGCTGGAGTTTCGTAATCTGAATTCACTACTGGGTGTGGTTATGGTGGACGGCAAACCGTTCATCGCAAACGATCCGGCGCACCATCCCCGACGAGGCGGTTTGCCGGAAGGTCATCCCGCGTTAAATGCTTTTCTGGGCATTCCTATCTACCAGGGTGATCGTTTAATTGGTATGGCGGGAGTGGCCAATCGAGAAGGCGGTTATGATCAGAACTTGATTGATTATCTGCAACCGTACATCCAGGCCTGCGGACACATTATTCGCGCGCATCGTACCGATCAGCGCAGGCAACAGGTCGAAAATGAACTGCGCGAGAGTGAAGCGCGCTTTCGTCGGATCTTTGACAGTATCCAGGACGCTTTTTTTCAAGCTCGATTGTCCGGTGAAATCACACTGGTGAATCCCCAGGCGGCCCGCATGCTGGGTTACAAACATCCCGGCGAGTTGATCGGTCGTGACATCGTTAAAACTATGTATGCCAATCCCGAGCAACGTGAAAAATTGAAGCGGGAACTACTGCGACATGATCGCGTAAACAATTACGAACTACAATTGCGGCATCGCGACGGTCATACGATAGTGGGTGAAGCGCACGCTCATCTGGTATTTGATGAGCACAACCAACCCTTTGCCATTGAAGCGATTGTGCGCGATATTACGGTGCGCAAGAAGCGCGAGGCCGAATTGGAATCGGCGCGTTTGCTGGCGGAAAAAGCCAACCGGGCGCGGAATTCATTCTTAAACGAAATGAGTCAGGAATTTCGCAATCCGTTGAATACCATTATGGGGTTGGTCCAGATATTGCGCGAATCGCGATTAAACTCCGAGCAGCGCATAACCGTGAACGCCCTGAATCATTCGGCAGAGATTTTGCTGACTCTGATCAATGATATACTTGATTTTGCGCGCATTGAATCGGGTATTCTGGAATTGCAGAAAGGTCCCTTTGATCTGGAAGATTTGCTGAATGACGTCTGGAATATTACGGTACCGCCCGCCGAAGAAAAGCGATTGGAAGTGATCTGCATGATTGATCGGGATACGCCCACGTCGTTGATCGGTGATTCCAATCGATTGCGCCAGATACTGATTCATCTGTTCTCCAACGCGGTGAAATTTACCGACCTGGGAGAGGTCATTCTATCCATTAAAGAAATAAAAAAGAATCCGGATGCGATGTTCCGAGAGCGTTTAGAAAACGAATACGATCCGGTGCATGACCGGGTTATGTTGCAGTTTCAGGTTCAGGATACGGGAGTCGGTTTGCTGGCCGACCAGGTGCAATCCATTTTCAGCCCGACCGAACAGGAAGATGAAAACCGGGCTCGATCACGTTCTTCCGGCGGTCTGGGATTGGCAATCTGCCGTCGGCTGGTACATGCCATGGACGGCGATATGCGCGCCGAATCGGTGGAAGGTAAGGGCGCTTTGATAACCGTAATCATACCCCTGGAGCGACCCGTTTCCGTATTACATGAAGCGTGGCGCGATATAGAATTAAATGACGTTCGTATTCTCGTTGTGGAGAAGCATCCGCTAACCCAGAAGTTAATTGAAGAAACGTTGAAGGCGCACGGCGCACGGGTGGAGATTGCCGCGGAATGCTCGCACGCCTTGCGACTGGTGGAGAATTCGGTTTTTACCGGCGATGAATTTGTTATCAAGCTGATTGAACAACACCCGGAAGGAATGGAATTGTTCGCTTTTTTAAATGAACTGCGTATGCACGGCGGTTTTCCAAACAGCATTTTAATGAGTGCGTATCCGATTTGGACCATGAACTTCAGTCAACAGCTGCAGGATATGGGCATCCGTAATGTTCTATCCAGGCCTATACGTCGCCTGCAAATGTTACAGACCATCCAGGCCATGGCCGGCCGGGCGGATACCAATCCGGATAATATCCGGCGGCGTTCTCCATTCCAACCGGGCATGGCTCAGCGCAAATTGAAACTATTGGTGGCCGAGGATAACAGCGGGAATCGTACCATGCTGCAATCCGTCTTTAACCATACGTCCTTTGAAGTGGAGTGGGTGGTCAACGGTATCGAAGCGCTGGATAAATTCGAAAACAATCGATACGACGTGGTGTTGATGGATTTACAGATGCCGGTTATGGACGGACTGACCGCCGTTCGGCGCATGCGTAAATGGGAACTGGTGCACAATAGACGGCGTACGCCTATCATTGCCATGACCGCCTACGCTTTTGAGGAAGATCGTGTTCGCAGTCTGCACGCCGGCTGCGATGCCACCGTCAGTAAACCGGTACGCATCAATACGCTGATCAGCGCCATCGGAGAAGCGCTGTAGCTACGGTTATCGATCAAAGAACCGGTTCAGATATATGTAAAAGGTTGCCAGACGGTCGCTATCCGGAAAAATGAGCGCATGCAACCCGGCGGCTTTAACGACGATCGCGATCCTTCCACGAATCCGTATGGCGAGAGTTCCGGCGCGGACGCGCAGGATAGTTCATCCGCCGACCGTTTTCCATCCAATCCGGACGCGGATCGCTTTTCTTCGGGCATTTCATCCGACGATTCCACCGAATCGCGTTTTCCTTCGCAGGTAAATCCACAAACCTCCGGCCCATACGCGCCGCCGCAAACGTCGGCCGGCCTGACCGGTACGGGTGCTGCTCGCACAAACGAAAGCCCGAATGGGACGGCCATTCTGGTTATGGGGATCGTAGGATTCTTTATCTGCCCGGTATCTCTGGTAGCCTGGATCTGGGGTGGAATGGAACGCAAAAATTATCCGCACGATCAAAACGTGAAGATTGGCTGGATACTGGGAATAGTCGTGACTCTCTTAAACCTGGCGGCCATTGCATTCGTTATTCTGATGTTTGCCGGAATATTCAGCATGGCTATTCTGTCCGGGCAATAATCGAACGGCCTAAAATGGAAGAACAATTTTTTTGATGCTTTCGAATACCCGTTCGGGTGAAATAAATTCCACACAGGAGTCGTATTCGCAAGTGGGGCAATCGTTTTTGCAGTGATCTACCGGCGGTCGAATGTGTTTTTCAAGATTATTCGCAAGCTTAATAATATATGAAGTTAAGGGAAAGTCCGGGCTGCTCATAATTTGAAGCGCTCCCGGTTGTCGCAGGCGACGCTCGCGAGTTTTGGTTTTGCCGGAATCCGGCGGTGGCACATGGCCGGGATGATTTAAATACGTTCGCATGTCATGTAGAATCACGACCGGTCTGCGCATGAGGGATGCCAGCACGGTCTCGGGGCCGGCCGGGGCGATGATGACCTGCGCGGCCGCCATTCCGGCCGCCCGATCCTCCGGCGAACAATCCTTGAGGAAATGTACATTCGTAGCATGTTTTTTTATGTAGGCGACGTCCCGTTCCAGTCGCCGTCGATTATGATCCTCAGCGGCATGGGCACCGGTTGTTCCGGATTGCGGCCCGTTCGGCAGTGGCACCAGAACCTGTAAATCCAGTTCCTTCAACATGCGGGTGAGCCGCGCACCGTGTCCGGGAGGCCAGGCGCCGCTTAAATCATGCGAATCGAACAGGCTCAACCATACATAGCGACCTACATCCGGAATGCGCCCGGAGCGGATGCGGGTGGTGTCCATTTTTAAAGACATCATCTCGGGAAAGAGGTCGAAGCCTTGCTGCTTGAGGCGTTTTAAATCTTTTTCCTGATGTACCCGGTGCAAACGCAACAGAGAAGATAACAGGCGCAGTCGTGAACCGCCGATTTTGATTTTTACTCCCGTGAACAGGGTGGACATATATGTTCGTAGACGGGCGTCGGGTAAATACAGAATGTCGGTACGATAGTCCATGATGGTATTGCGCAATTTTCCCTGCTCAGGCGCGGCGATGACCTCATCGAACGTACTCTGGCTTGCGTCACTGCCATCCTGAAATAGTTTCAAAAGTTCCTGATTATCGGGATGCGTGACGATGGCGGTATGAATGCCCGTATGTCGTTTTTTTAACAGACGGGCGGTGTATAAACATTCCAGCAATACCGCCAGGTCCTGGCGATCATCGGCTACGGCCAGGAAGCGGATCTGACGTTCTTTACGTCGAAATAAACGCCGCCACAGACCGGGAACGGCGGGGGTCTCGGTATTGCCCGGAGTGATGGTGGTGATTTCGGTATCCAGCGGAGCGGGTTGGGCATCCAGAAGTGGGCTTTCCGAAGGGTGCGGATCTTCCAGGTCCGCAGCGGGATGCTGTGCGGCGGTGGCCGGGGCTTCGCTGTTCATTCGAGTACTCATTTGTGGTCGGAGTTCCGACAATCATGAACATCCTCGGCATTTTCAGCGCAAACCTGCTGCATTTTTGCCGGAGATCTGACCGTTACCTGGATCGAGCATATCCTGGTGTAAATAAAAAAAGATTTTCGGAAGTTCTGGCCGCCGGAATGGCTCCCGGTTGCCGGTGTTCACGCAGGTCGCCGGTAAAGTGGCAGCGCTCTTATCCCCGGACGGTGGAGTTCACGTACTATTCAGGAACTTCGGTTGCTTGAGGATCGCCGGTGGCGATGTTCACGCATATTGTAAAAAAGGCCGCTGGATTAAAACCGAATCGGAAGCCAGAGCTTTTTTGACTTCCGGGTAATCCCGATCAATCAGCAGGGCGGTTCGGGCGGTTTGTAGCAGAGTCAGGTCGCCCGGAGAATCGCCGGCAGCAAAACTCAGTTCAGCCGATTCCGCCGTTCGCAGTAAATCGACTTTCCCCTGCTGGAAGGGCAGGGGTTCCCGCACCACCGGCTGAATCATTCCGGTCTCATCGCGCTCCAGGTGCATGCCCAGAACGGCATCGGCCGGCAGGTTCCAGTGATCAATAACGGCGGCGATCAGTTCCCGCGGAGAGGCGGTAACTATGCGCACGATCCATTGTTTTTGACGCATCACCTGAATGAGATTGTGGATTTCCGGATAAACACGAATGCCCACCCGGTAGGTTTGCCCCGAGGGCAGGCGCACCGTCGCCGGTTGTTCTTCCTGCTCCGCGGCAAATACATGTCGCGCGATTTTGGTCAGCTCATTCACCGGATGCCAGGCGAAGAGCAGGGCCGTCCAGCGATAGGCTGCCGCCAGCCCCTGGTCCGTGTATACGCGCTCGTACAGTTGCAGCAATACATCCACGAATTGTAGATATGCCGCTTCATCTTCCTGGGCCGCAAAAGCCTGCCAGCAAATGCGCATGCTATCTAATTCGTCGCCCTGCAACGGTGTGATGCGCACCAGTTCATTCCAGAATTCGGATCGGTCCGCTCGAATCATACCCTGTAAAGCCAGGTAGTACATGACGGCTTCACCCAGGTCGTTGTAAATGAGAGTGTTGTCGAAATCAAAAACAGCCAGACCGGGCGGTCCTTTCAGCATATCCAGCAGGCGTACATAATTAGGCTCGCTCCAGTTGCCCCGTTCAAGCTGTATGGATTCGGTCACGCGTGAGAATAATTCGAGTTCAGGGAGTGGGAGTTTGCTCGTCCTGACCGAGCAATGCGCTGGCGCCCATGTTTGTACCCAGTTCGGGATCTAATGGCGATTCTTCCTGCAACACCAGGTTGGGTTGAATTAAGCCCTGTTCCAGAAAGTCTTCGGGATTCAATGCCACGTTCATGTAGCGCACTTCAAAGTGTACGTGCGGTCCGGTGGAACGTCCGGTATTTCCGGAGAAAGCGATTATCTGTCCGCGTCGTACACGCTCGCCAACTTTCACCAGCAACTGATTGTTGTGTCCATACCAGGTCACCAGACCGTCATCATGTTGAATGGCGACGGCCTGACCGAGTCCGCCGTACCAGGCGGAATGCGAAATCACTCCGTCTCCCGCAGCGAGTACGACCGTATTGGGAGAACAGGCCAGGTCTACGCCCAGATGCATGCCACCCCGTCGATTACCATAGCGCGAAGTATAATGGGGGCGTTCTACGGGCCAGAGCATATTGCGTTCATCGATGCGCAACATACGCCGACCATAACCTTCCTGCACCAATTGATTGTAGTAATCCAGGCTCATGGGAACAAAATTATAACGTGAACGGTCCAGCGTACCGTCGTTGATGGCGCGAATTTCTTCTACGGTAGTGCCAAAGCGATAGGCCAGGCTGCCGTATGATTCGCCGCCCGGCACGACCCAACGACCGAGTCGTCCGCGAAATGTCTGGATGTGATCGTTATCCAGGTGCACCACTACTTCATGTTGGTTATCCCCTTCCGCCGCCAGCAATGACAGTAACGGGATCAGGGCCAGAGTGATTCCCATCAGCAACACGAGGTGTGTGCGACCGGTCAGTATTGTGCGTAGAGTTCTGGACCGGTTGTTTTCAGAATGCTTTTGGTTTACGATTGGTTTATTCATTTCGACTGTAAGGGGTGTAGTGGATTTTCAGGACAGGATTGTATTCGGGTTAATCTAATGATGAATTCCGCCTGTGCTTGCCTGTGGAGTGTAATCTGGAGTTATGTCGTCCTGCCCTGTTCCGGTAATAAAACTTCAAAAAATCTGGCCATAAGTCATAGCAGACCGTAAATATTTCAACCCCTTATGAAACGGAGGAGAAGCCGTTCTATGCGCGTCGACCAGGACGTCTGATTACATTTTCGGCCATCCGGCGGACTTTTTGAAGCACCGGATGATTCGATTCCGGCCATGGTCCGGTCACGGTCCTCGGGGTCAACTCAATCCGCTAAACACCCGGATAGCGATTGACCGATAAGCCCGCGCCCTCAGGGTTGGGGCAGGCGGCGGTCGAAATGGCGGAGTATCTGCTGGTAAAATCCTACTCACATCGCATCGTCGAAAACGTTCAGCAAATGTTGCAGCGCAGCCTGGCTGGATCCTGGCTGGAAAATCACCCGGACGCCGTATTTCAAATTTGTGATGAGCTGCTTAAAAACGCCATCAAATCGAACTATAAGTTCCTGCTTATCTGGCAATTGACCCGTCAGCGTTTGCTGGAAACCAGCGATGCCTTCAATGAAGACAATGTTGACGAGTGGTTGAGCGAAGTTTTCTTCTCCGGTGAAAATCTCCTCATTGAAAAGCAGCTCGATAAGATTCACGATAAATCCGGGGTAAACGTGGACGTACGTCAGTTGCTTGATCTGGAAAATCAGATCATCCAGAGGGACGGCTCAATACAGAGTGGCGGTTCGGATGATGCGGCCGCATTACCTGAGTTGATTGTGCGGGATGAACTACTGCCTCTATTCAATATTAAGGGATTGGCCCGCAGGTTACAGATCTATGTGCACTTTAAACTGGATGTATCTTCGGATCAGGTTTTGATTACCGTATCGAATGACTCGCCTATTCTGGAGTCGGATGTGAAACGCATTCATGAAATTCGTAGAAAGTTTCGTCGTTACCGGGAAGAAGGCCGCCAGGAAGAGTTTTTTATCGAGAGTCTGGATACTTCCGGTGGCGGTCATGGTTTGGGCTATGCGATCATGGATTCCATATTGTTTGATTTAAATCTAAATCCTGAAACGTCCCTTTTTATCATATCCGCCAGTCGTACCATGGTACTGCTGGCATTGCCGCGTTCGCATCCTTCATCCGGATAATTATTTTATTTTTGCACCGCATTGACGGCACTTTGATGGCATGACGAATGTTTTAACAACTGCCTTCGTAAAAATATCCGGAACAATCGCGCTGTAAAACCTTGTTTTTTTAAAAAAATATTGTAACTTTCGAATGTAAGATGTTACTTCCTGTGTAGACTGTGGAATGAATTCGTCGAGTAGTGCAG
>JAGRMX010000569.1 GCA_020441025.1 Leptospiraceae bacterium | reverse complement strand
GCACTGTTTACCAGAACAAATGCAATGATTACAATGATATGTATGGCCCACATGATCGCGTCATGTCCGGCAGCGTTAGCAGAAGCACCTTCAATCCACATGCCTGTTTTTCCTTTCCCTCGGTAAAATTCCAGAAATACGCGCGAACGACAGCGCTCAACCTTTTCTTTCGGTCACTTTAAGAAAAATCACCAACGCAACCAGCACCAACAGGACCAGCCCGCCCCCGATGCGCATGAAGGCCCAGGCGTAGGGTGAATACTGGCCTTTTTGATTGTCGTACCGAAAACAGAACAGGTAAATACGGTCACCGACCGAAGGCCGCAACTTACCCTGCGAAGCTTCAATCAGAGCCAGGCGAAAATCGCGCTGTGAATGTTCAATACCATATAGATAGCGCGTAATAACCCCCCGGGGTGACAGAATCGCGACCGCCGCCGCATGGGTAAAGTCCTCCTCGCCATCCGATCGATAGCGGTAGCCGATAGCGTCCATTACATCCGCAATGGAATCGGGGGTTCCGGTCAGAAAAGTCCAACCGCTTTCGTCAAGCGTGCCATTGGTAGATGCCAGCTTCGTTTGCAGGCGGCTGCGGTACACTGCGCCCTTTTTATGGGCCGTCTCGGGTGTGTCGTCGGAATCAAAACTCAAAGATACGATGTGATAATCACGTCCTGGTACAAGGCCGTCCGGAATGACCGAATCGGCGCCATTAAAAACCCCATTGAAGACAAGGGTGCAGAGTCGGGGGCAGGTATAGTAACCAGGAATCAATATGACCGGTTTGCCATCTTTGAAAAAATCTCCCAGCAGGACCCGTTCTCCGGACTCATTGATCAGCGGGGTATCGAGCGGCACCGTGTCCCCGACGCGCTCATCGACTCCTATTCCGGGAGGAGTACGATTGGCCTCCGCGTGCAGGACTCGGATCGATCCGCACAATAAAATCAAGCTGAATGAGATAAGCAGGGTGCTGCCGCAGTATGATAGGGGGGATCGGAACATGCCGTTACCGGAGAATTCCAACGGGCGCCATGCTGGTGTCAATATAAATGACTTAAAAAACGATTTTCAGGGTAAGGCCGGGCACGCGCTCTTCTGGATGCGTTCATCCGGATTGAACTGGCCCGACCTGGTGCCGAATGGGCAGGGAGCGATTTCCCTGCCGGAGAATTGCCGTCCCAGGGTATTCACTGCTTGACGGATGCAGGACGATTATCATATTCCACCGTATGCGCAATCAAAGTAATGCTCTCGCTCAGGCCTTCGCAAAATTCACCGGCAATCGTTTTCTTCCGTTGGCGGGCATTGTTCTGCTTGTTTTTAGCGGTTCGATAAGCTGTGCGTCCAGTGAACGCAAAGACTCTCCGGAAGGCCAGGAGGGCGCCACCGAGCGCAATATGCAGACCAACGAGTTCGGCTGCATCAAGGGCAATTGCCAGGACGGAACCGGCACTTACCGATACGAAACCGACGATGTATATGAAGGCGGCTTTCAGAATGGGCTGCGGCATGGCGAGGGCACCTTTACCTACGCCAACGGAGATGTTTATCGCGGCATGTATTCGGAAGGTATGCGCAACGGACGCGGAGTCTATACCTTTGCCAACGGCGACAAATACGACGGCTCGTTCAAGAACGGTGTCCGGGAAGGGGACGGAATTTATACGTTCGCATCGGATGGAAATATCTTTCGGGGGCAATTTGTGCAGGATGGACAGAGCGGCGAGGGTGTGCTTGTAGAAAGCGAAGCCAGTCGCAATTGCGAACTGGATGCCAAAAAAGTCCTGTGTGAAAAAGGCGCACGTAGCGAAACCGATCAAGAAGACCAGCGCCGATTGCAGGAGCCCCAGCAGGACGATAGCGCGGCGCGACAGAATTCCGGGATAGCCGCTCTGGCGATTTAATCCGTGTCCCGACCCGCGGCCATTGAAATTGAAACTCCTTTTTTGCGATTGGCCGGCATTGCCCATGGCTCTGCCGATGGTCAGCCGGTCCTGGCACTGCATGGTTGGTTGGATAACGCGGCCAGCTTCGATTTTCTGGCGCCGTTACTCGCTCCGACGCTGCACTTGAATTTCATAGCCCTCGACTTTCCCGGACACGGTCTTTCGGATCATCGTCCGCCCGGCATCAATCAGTACTTTGTAGACAACGTTCCGATTATAGCCCGGGCCATTCGCGCGCTGGGATGGAACCGGGTTTCCCTGATCGGCCATTCCATGGGGGGCGGTGTTTGCAGTTTGTTGGCGGGCACATTTCCGGAGCTGATTGAACGGGTGGTTTTAATCGATGCGCTGGGACCTATGGCGGATGATCCCGGAGAT
>JAGRMX010000568.1 GCA_020441025.1 Leptospiraceae bacterium | reverse complement strand
CTTTGCCGGCAGATTCAATATCTGGTTAAAGACGGAAGTGTCTTATTTCTATATGCCCGTGATCATGAAGACGAAGCGGAACGATTTGCGGCCATGTTCATGCTGACTCTGAAATCCATGCGCTCCATCGAGCCCGATTATGCCATCCGATATATTACCGGCCGCAGCGAGGTCAGCGATGAGGATCGCCTGATCTATGAATTCAAGCATTTCCTGGACCCGGGCTATGAGGTGCCCGAGTTCGTTCATGATGATTTTGATAACACCGAGTTGCGCACCAGTGTGGATGAAGCGGTTACCCGCAGCGAATCTCGACCGGAAGTTGCGCATGCGGATGGCAATGGACACCATCCCCAACATGCCGGAGACGTGGTTTCCAGTTCTACGGGTGCCGGCGACACAATCGCAACTGAAATATTGGAGACCACCGCCGCGCCCGTATCGGATCATCTGGACGCCGATCACACGGCATCGACGCAGTCCGTTGAATCGAAAGCGGAAGAAAGTACAACAACCGATTCATCACAGGACACGGTCTTCGCATCGGACAGTTCTGCGGCGACCGTTGCAAAGCCGACGGCGAATCCGCCGGCCCCTGTCGCTCCGGCTCAAAAGCCGAAAAGTGAATCGGGCGATATATTCGGCGATGACGGCGCCCGATCGATCTCCGATTTTAAACAATCGCGTTTTACCATTCGGGTTAAATTGCTCGGCATCATTACGGCCATCATCGTGTTATCTCTGGGCACGATGATTTTCTTCGCCTCTCAGTTTTTCCGGGAGGACTCGGAAGCCCGCATTCAGGAAAACAACCTGAACCTGGCGCGTGTAATCGGACAGCGGGTAGAATCGGAAGTTGAGAACATTAATTACAAGGTTCACCTGATCGCGTTGACCGTAGAACAGGGTCTGGGCACGGCCGAAAAGACGCGCACATTTACCGATCTCTTTTTTGATCGTAACAAAGAGTTTATATTCGTCGGCATTGCCGACCAGGTCGGAAACGATCTGGTATTTCGTCGCAACCTGTACAATCTGGATTTACTGGAAACCCAGGGTATCACTCCGGAAACCATCAGCGAATGGCATGAGCTGAATAAAGACGCTTTTATGAAATCCTTCGGCGGAGCGTTTATCATCCACAATGCTTCGCATGACGCTCCCCTGCTGGGTGTTTCCCTGCCCCTGGGAGACGTGACCCGTAACTCCATTATTGTGGCCTATCTGGAACCGTCCGCATTTTTGAAATCGTTTCAAACCAGCGGCATCGTAAAAACTTTCATGGTGAATCAGGAAGGCGATGTGATCGCCCACGAAGATTCCCAGATAGTACTTGCCCGGGAAAACATGATTAATGTGCCCATCGTGCAGGAAATGATCCAGAGCCCCAATGATAACGGCAATATTCGCTTTGACTGGCAGGACGACACCTTCATGGGCTCGTTTCAAAAATTGAAGCTGGGTGGCCTGGGAGTTATTTCGCAGGTACGTGAAGAGCAGGCGCTTCAGGCCGTCTATAACATTCAGTTCTGGAACCTGATGATCATGGGCATTGTGATGGCCATCGCCTTCTTGATTGTGTATTTCTTCGCCAAAACAATGACCGTACCGATTGTCGAACTGGTGGGCGCCACCCAATCGATCGAATCGGGCCAGTACGACATTACCATTGAACCCATGACGCGAGATGAAATCGGTCGTCTGACGCACTCCTTCTCCAACATGGCCGGCGGTCTGGCGGAACGCGAGCGCATCAAGGATGCAATGGTCAAGTTCGTAAACAAACAGGTGGCCGAACTGGCGTTGAAAGGCGAAATCAAGCTGGGAGGCGAAGCGAAAGAAGTGGCCGTTTTCTTCTCCGACCTGCGGGGCTTTACCGCCATGTCGGAAGGCATGACTCCGGAAGAAGTGGTCGGTTATTTGAACGAATATTTCACCGGCATGGTGGATTGCGTGAACAAAACCCACGGCATTGTAGACAAATTTATCGGCGACGCGGTGATGGCGCACTGGGGTGCGTTCGGTTCGGAAGGGAACGACACGGAAAACGCCATCAACGGCGCCCTGATGATGCGTCAGGCCATCATTGAGTTTAACAAACGCGGCGCCGGGAATCGGCCTTTCGCCAAAATGGGTTGCGGCATCAATACCGGCCAGGTGGTTTCCGGTCAGATCGGTTCCGAAGAGCGCTTCGAGTTTACCGTAATCGGCGACGCCGTGAACCTGGCTTCGCGTATTGAAGCGTTGAACAAACCTTTTGGAACGGATATTCTGGTTTCGCAGGATTCGTACGACAAAGTTAAGGATTTGTTTAAGGTCGAGCCCATGCCGGCCATTAAGGTGAAGGGTAA
>JAGRMX010000567.1 GCA_020441025.1 Leptospiraceae bacterium | reverse complement strand
ACAACACGCGGACGGTCAGGTCATGTATCGCCTGCAGACTGTTGCCGGTGCAACTGGCCTCGATGGCCTGCTTCTGAGCCGTCAGCACCAGATCGTACACCTCTCGCTGTGCGGTACTAAAAAGACCATTTACCGGGATGGTGCGGGTGATATCGGCATTCAAACCCTGAATTTCGGCCCCTGCGTCCACCAGCAAGAGGTCGCCATCGTTCATACGGCGATTGTTTTCTATATAATGTAACACACATGCGTTGGCACCCGAGGCTACAATCGAGGGATAAGCTTCCGTACCGCCATTGCGGGTAAATTCATGCAGGAGCACCGCCTGTAGCTCGTATTCAAACATACCGGGCCGAGCCGAGCGCATCAATCGGCGATGGGCTTCTACGCTAACATCGGCCGCTTTCCGTAATAAATCGATTTCGGCCGCGTCTTTGATCAGGCGCATGCCGTGCAAAATAATCGCCGGTGAAATGATACTGGCCGGACCGCTGTTGCCCGCCCGGGAGCGATGAAACAGATTGCGGGCTTTGCTCAAAACCAGGGTGTCCCGGGCCGCATCCAGCCCGAAATCATAATACAGATTCTGCTGATTCAGCAAAATGGAATCGATATCGGCCGTAAGCGAGCTTATGGGGCGAGCGTCCTGAATACCCAGCCATTCCGGCGCGCGTTCCACACCTATGCGGTATCCGTCCCAGGTTTCTTTTTCCGGATCGCGTTCCCGCAAATATAACCGCTCTGCGTCTTTAGTGAGCACCAGCAGGGCTTCTTCTTCGCGCAATCCGGTTAAATAATGCAAGTTAGAATCGGGACGATAGGGATAGTGCACATCATTCGATTTGATGCGATCCGGTGCGCTATAAATCAACGCCACACTATCCGTCTGCATGCGTTGTTGAAAAACGCGGCGCCTCTGTTGGTATATCGCATTGGTTTCCATGATGGATGTAACGTGTCTCCTGGCCGTATAGTTTTACAATTTCAATGAAAGAGGTTCCGTCCAGCGAATAAAATACTCATAGCTGCGATGCGTGCCCAGCATCAATATGGCCCTGTATGGGGACCGTCTTTCGGTCGGCCAGAGATGCCGCTCCAACACCGGGACATCCATGATCAGTACTCGATCTCCGCAGACGAACTCGGCCGTATTCAATTGCACAATTTGCGTGTAGCCCGCCGCCTGAATCACCCGAACGATTTCATCCGGATCGCGCCCTTTGATCATGGCCAGTATAACCAGACATTCTTGCGCATCGGTCAAAGTGGAATCAAGTCGGCAATCGCGTAATACGCGCGTAATGGCAGGTGGATTGTGGGCCACATCAAACAAGACCGGAATGTGGGTATGTAGCAGCACACGTCGCTCCAGGCGTCCGGGGGGAGTCAATGTGACCGGCAGGGGCGTGCGTTCCATTGTATCAAATAGCGATTCGTTCGCAAGACTGCGCACAACAATATCATTTCTGGCGGGTGAATCATTGATTTGCGCCGGTTCGTTCATTGCGGGTGTGCTTCTGGTAGGCGTGTCCGCTTTTATATCAGCGCTGCTTGCATGCGGGATACCGGAACCAATGTGGTGTTGCCGCAGAAGTCGCAGACAATCGACGGCCTGTCGGCGATTCAGCTCCAGGTAGTCGCACCGATTCTCGCTTCGATCGGCGACGAATTCAATCTGCACTTCAGGCTGACAGTCGAGGGCAATGGATCGAATCAAATCGGATTTCACTTCCGGATTCTGCGGCAATACAATCAATAGTTCACACTGCGGTGTCATGATCCCCAGTTTTTCCCGCAGTATCTGTTCGTAGGTATCACCCAGAACGGCGGTGTGTTCTTTTTCAATGCGAGTTAATATGACGGTTTGCGCAGCCGCCATGCGCGTGGCGTCAAAGCGACCGCCCAACCCGACTTCAAATATCTGCAGGTCGCAGTGTTTTTGATGAAATTGATAAAGCGCCAACAGAGTTAAGATTTCAAAATAGCTGAACCCGGCATAGTCATTCGGAAGCAGGTCACGCAGAGCACATAGCCCCTCCCAGGCAGCGGCCGCACTGATCGGTTGTTGATCGAAGCGAATGCGTTCGCGGACATTCAGCAGATGCGGTGAGCTGTACAGCGCAATGGGCGTGTCGATGGTATCGCGCAGAAAATGTGTGGCCAGGCCCGATAGAAAAAAGGCGGTCGATCCTTTGCCATTGGAACCGGCGATGGTAATCCGCTCGCCGATCGGCGCAAGCTCCGGCAGGCGCGCGAATTCCATGAGGCGTTCGCGGGCCGCGTGCAATCGATGTCGTTCAAAATGCCTGGATTTTTCGGGATTGATCCGGGCCTGTAAATCGGCTTCCAGCAGGTCAG
>JAGRMX010000566.1 GCA_020441025.1 Leptospiraceae bacterium | reverse complement strand
GTTCCAGATATATCAGACCTTCCATGTAATTTACATAAAAGTTGAATGATTCGCCCGGATCCGGGTTTTTTGCTCGCGCTTTTTCTAATAGGTCGAGGGCCGTGTCGTAATTGGATAGATGATAGTTACATACCGCCGCTTTGTAATGATACTCCCAGGAATCCGGTTCGGCATTCATCAGCACCTGTAGGTGATGTTCGGCGCTGCGATAATTGTCCTGACGCATTTGAATCAGGGCCAGGGCCCAGCGTGCCGGATGATAATCGGAACGAATGCGCAAAGCGCTTTCATAATCCCGTGCCGCCGCCGCTTCATCACCGTCGTCCTGGTGAGCTTTCGCACTGCGCATCAGAGCATTCACACGTTCCATGCGCGGATCGCGATTCTGTTCGGCCATATCCCGCAGGCTGCGTACCTGGGGCGTATCTCGAAACGCCAGAAATTTCTCGGAATAAATGAGCAGATTTTCCCAGTCTTTGCGCGTTTTGTAAAACAACACCAGCTTCCAGTACGCTTTTTCGCGCAAATCGGTATCCATGCGCAATTCCACGGCACGTCGAAAATACTGGATGCCCTGTTCGTACTGGCTGCGTTCGTAGTAAATCAATCCCATGTAGAACAGCGGGTTGCCGTTGGATGTCTGCACTTCCCAGGATTTCTGAAACAGATTCAAGGCCTGATCGACATTTCCGGCACTGTAGGCTAATTTGCCCTGACGATAGTATTCGTTGGCCCACAGACTGCCGGCACTGAAACCGATCAGACCGACAAGTACGGTGTGAAATATGATACGTCTGGGTAGGGTGGTACGGAACATGATTGTGTTCCACGAAGCGAATTTCATCCACAAGAACGGGCTGGTTGCGAGGGTCCAATAATTTTTATTGACCCCGGACCGGACATTGGACCAGAGGAAGAGGATAAACGATGATACGGGTAGAAAACCTGACAAAATATTATAACTCCTTCGAGGCGCTCCGGGGGATCGATTTTAACATTCCGACCGGACAGGTGGCCGGGCTGCTGGGACTGAACGGTGCCGGCAAGACCACCTGCTTGCGCATACTGACCGGTTTTATAATGCCGACCGGCGGCGATTGCTATATTGACGGTATTAATGTATTCGATCGTCCCCGGGACGCCAAGGCCCGCATCGGTTATCTGCCCGAGCAACCACCGCTATACCAGGAACTCACCGTACAGGACTACCTGCAATTCGTGGCCCGGATGCGGGGCGGGGTGGAAGACTTTGAACAGGAATTTCTGCGAGTGACGAAACTGACCTGGCTGGAACCGGCCCGTCGTTCTTTGATCCGGCATCTTTCTCTGGGTTACCGCAAACGGGTAGGAATCGCACAGGCCTTGATCGGCTCGCCTCCCGTTTTGATATTTGACGAGCCGATTTCCGGGCTGGACCCCATTCAAATCGTTGAAATTCGCAACCTGATTCGCTCTCTGGCGGAGCAATACACGATTTTGATTTCCAGCCACAATTTAAGTGAAGTCAGCAAGACCTGTGATCGGGTTTTGATTATACACCGGGGACAGATGGCGGGCGATTTAAGCGGCGATGAAATGCATGCCAATCTGGAAGATCGTTTTCTGGAACTGACCGCAGCGCCCGTAACCGAGGTGGGACAATGACCGCGAATACCAGCACTGAAAAAACTTCCGGCACGGTCGGCGGGATTCTCACCCGCGCCCGATTCATACTTATTAAAGAAATCAAATCATTCCTGGGGTCCAATTTACCGCCGGTCAGCGTGGCGATTGTGGCGGTGGTCTGCGGAATTCTAAGTACCGCGTTGAATAACGCTTCCGGCGCCAGTCAACTGGACGTAACCCGGGTTCTGTTTCATGCCTTTTATATTTTGATTATCATCACTTCCGGTTTCCTGGCCATGTCGGCCTTTGTCGGTGAACGCAAGCACGGCACGCTGGAGCTGCTTTACACTCTACCGGTGACGGAAATCGAACTGGTGCTGGGCAAATTCCTGATGGGTATTCTCAGCGTATTTGTGCTGGTGTTCGGCATTACCCTGGTCTACATGATTGGAATTGCCGGCGCGCCCTGGTATATGATTCTGAGCGGTGTGACCGGCTTGTTGCTGGCGGGGCTGTATTCCTACAGCATCGGCATTTTCGCTTCCAGTTTGACGGATAGCTATCTGTTGTCTCTTTTGATAACGGCCGTTATTCTGGTGGGCATTGAGTTCGGCGGATTCATGGCCGGTTTGTTGCCGTCTCCGGCAAAGGATGTCTTTACCCACATGCACGCTTTCGCTCACTTTCTGCCGTTTTCCCGGGGCGTGATTCCGCTGAAAGGCGTGGTGTTCTTTCTGAGTGTCATTGTATTCTTTTTATT
>JAGRMX010000565.1 GCA_020441025.1 Leptospiraceae bacterium | reverse complement strand
CTTTTTACGATCGCATACTACGTTGGTTTTTGTGATTTATCGGGTTGTGCTGGGCCTGACCCTGATTGTACTGTTAAATCTTACTATTATAGAAGATACCCCCGCTGAAACACAGGGCCAACTACCGGAGGCCTCACAAAGTGAGTTACCGGATGCTTCGCGATTGGAACAGACGGAAATCGACATCCTGACCAAAGATCAAACTGAAAATCAAACCGGGAACGATGCGTCCGGGGCCGGGCAGCGCGAACAGTCGATTGAGTAAAATAGGCTATGACCGGCGGCCCCCGGAAAGACGGGGCCAATCGGACATAAGCGGGTTTTTCGGGCAATTTGACCGGTTGGAGAAAATGGGAGTACGGACTTTTTTCAATCGTGTTAAGGGAACTTTCTTTTCGACCGATACGTTTTACACGGGAGCGAATAATGGCACTCAGCAGAGCGAATCAATACAAAGCTTATAAGGACACCGAAATCTCGACCGCAAACCAGGGAAAGCTCATTGTGATGCTATATGATGGCGCTCTCCGTTTTTTGCGCCTGGCCATCGACAATATGGACCCGCGCAGCTACGACGTGGTCAATCTGAACATCATCAAAGCTCAGGATATCGTCACGGAATTGATGCTTTCTTTGAATATGAATGAAGGCGGCGAGATTGCCGAGAATCTGTTCAGCATCTATGCCTACCTCAAAAAACGCCTGCTGGAAGCCAACATCGCCAAAGATGCCGGTATCCTGGAGGAAGTTTGCAAGCTATTGCTGGAACTCAAGGGCGCCTGGGATGAAGTGGCGCTCAAAGATACGGAAGCACCGGTATCTCCCCGGGCCGAAATTCGTCAGGAAGGCGCCAGCTTTTCCATTCAGGGCTGATTGGCACCGAACCATGCGCTCCGCGATTGCATACACAGACTCGCCCGAACAGGGCGACCCGATGGCTACCCGGGCGCCGAAAGCGTCTCTGCGTAATCTCATTATCAACCTGCGACTGGTTCGCCGGCGACTGTTCCGCCAGTACAATTTCCTGCGTCAGGGGCGTCTGGACGAAGCCCTTGATCTGATGGAAAATTTATCAGGCCAGACCCACGCTCTGCCCGATCTGGATCTGATCGCCGGCGATTCGGCTGAAGCCATACAGGCACGTAACCTGGTAGCCGACTGCCGACACTGGAACGACGCGATTTTGCCCTTTCTGCTGCGCGAACAGGATTTGTTGGCCCGGGAACATCTGGAAACACAGGTCGATCGCGAGTTGTTGCGCCTCAATCGGACCTACTGAGCTATCGATTATTCAGGCATGACGGAGTGCCGACACTTTTAAAGTATTACTGAATCTCTAAACCGTACCCGCCTATTTGTTATGATACTGTAAGAACTCATCTCAAAACCGTGAGGAAGCAGTTCTTGAGATTGCTTCCGGGGTAAAACCGCAGCGCTGTGTGACAGTAGTCGGCTCCAGCTTTACCGGCTCTTTTCCGCACCATTCTTCGTCCGACCATAAAAACCTGTAGACAAAAACACCCGAACCTTCCATTTTTCCGGTCGTCCAATCATTATCTCAATCCGAGGAGACCAGGCATGTTGGTCAGAAACATATTTCGCACAGGTCTGCGAACTCTGCATTCTACTTCACGCAGTAAAACCATCCTATTGTTGATTGTCGCCATAGCCATGAGCGCCAGTCCGCTGATGGCCAAACGTTACGGCGTTATTATAGGCTCCAATTATAAAGGCAATAGCTCCGGAATTCCACCGCTGGATCTATGCGAGCGGGATGCTCAGCACATGGAGCAGCAATTGCGGGCCGCCGGTCGCTTTGACGATGTCAAGGTGCTGCTGGGTCAGCAGGTAACTCATGATAATGTCAAGAACGCCATTTTAAGTCTGAAAGGGCGCGTCACCCAGAATGATACGGTCGCATTGTATTTTTCCGGACACGGAACCTATTCGCGGGATTCTTCGGCGCCCAACGGAGTTCAGAACCTCATTGTTATGTTCGATCGACCGCACATCTCGGATAAGGAGATGAATGAATGGTTATCGCAAATCAACACACGCAAGCTGGTGTGGATTTTCGATTGTTGTTATGCTGGCGGCATTGCCGGAAAGGGCGGTCGTGCGCGGGGCGCGGGTGACATTCCCATCGATGAAGACCAACCCGGCAAGGTCCTGGAAAACGCCAACGATCGCACATATTTTGGGGACAAGGCGATTGTGGCCTCCAGTGACGCCAATGAAACATCCATTGAAATTGGCGGCAGCATCAATCACGGATTGTTTACGTATTATTTTGCGCAGGGTTTGACCAAAGGCGATTTAAATTCCGACGGTACCATCACCGTTTACGAAGCGTTCCACTGGAGCA
>JAGRMX010000564.1 GCA_020441025.1 Leptospiraceae bacterium | reverse complement strand
TGTGCAACACTCACCCCAAAAACATCTACGTGATCGGTTGATCCGTATCCTGCTGCTGGTTTTAGTTGGATTCGTGGCAACTACATCGATTGCCTCATATTGCACCCGCGAAATTCGCAGCCAGAGTTTTGAACAGCGACTGGACGAAGTGCCCGCTCGAATTGTGGCCCGCATGTCGCTTGAAGAAAAGGTCGGCCAACTGATTCACATTGGTATGGTAGGCAAACGTCCCGCCGGCGGCGTTATCAACAATATTTCGAAATACAGGGTGGGTGGTGTTATACATTTTGCGGCCAACTTTGGGACGGCAGATGAGATTCGTGTTTTAAATAACGGCCTGCAACAGCATTCCATCGCGACTACCGGAATTCCCCTGCTGATCAGTACCGATCAGGAAGGGGGACGCGTATATCGAGTGGGCGCCGATGGGGTGGAACAATTTCCCGGAGCCATGGCGCTGGGTCAAACCGGCAATGAGCTATATGCGGAAGACGTTGGGTTTATTACCGGGTATCGTCTGCGCAATCTGGGAATCAACTTTGTGCTGGCACCGGTTGTCGATGTGAATAACAATCCGGATAATCCGGTAATTAACACACGATCGCCCGGCAGTGATCCCGAATTGGTTTCACGCATAGGCGTGGCCTACGTACGCGGAATGCATGACTCGTTGGCCATTCCGGTTATAAAGCATTTTCCGGGACATGGGGATACGGATGTCGATTCACATCTGGCGTTGCCGCGAATCAATCGCACTCTCGCACAGCTGGAAAGCACGGAATTGAAACCATTTCGAGCCGCGATCCAGGATGGAGGAGCGGAAGTTGTGATGTCTGCCCACATTCTTTTTCCAGCTCTCGATACAGAAAATCCGGCCACCCTCTCACCGTACATCCTTAAAGAGTTGTTAAGAAAACAGTTACATTTCGATGGAATCATTATTTCCGATGCAATGGAAATGGATGCCATTTCTAAAAGATATAGTTATGCAGAAGCGGCTGTTCGCGCCTTTCAAGCCGGGATTGACATCATTTTGTTGACCGGAGAAGGGCCTTATATTGATCAAATTTACAGCTCACTGCTAAGCGCCTTTCAAACCGGCCGACTGCCCATTGCCGATCTGAATCGTGCTGTGGAAAGACAGGTTGAGCTCAAGCTTACATCCGGATTGTTTCACAAATGGAAGGCTCCTTTCATTGAAGATCCCCGGGTGATCCCGGATGTACTGGCGGCGGCCAACCACTTCCAGCAGAAGGAGCAGAACGCACGTAATCATCTTGCGGCTATTGAAAGACGGTATACTGAGAAAGGCACGAATTTGAATATACAGGTATCGCGTGATAGCATTACATCTTTACGTAAACCATTTCACGGAATTGAACCTGATACGCGCACTCATGCAGTCTTATTATCCTCTCAGAGCATTATGCGTGCTGAGGCACGTAGCATGAGTATATCAACTGAACGTTTGCTATGGAAAAGTAACTCTAACGATATTTATGCCCTACTCAGAACCAGACAAAAAGGGCAAATCTGGTTAGTAGAACTGAGTACGTATTCTGATCTACAGATATGGAACCGTGCAATTTCAAGAATTAACGCCAACGCGGAACTCAGCAGCAAAGGGGCCATTATCGGTTTATACAGCGGCAATCCGTTCATGGAGATTACAATTCCCACCAATGGAGCCGTTCTGGCATCCTATTCGACCACCGAAGAATCACGCAAAGCACTGGTGTATCGGGCTCTTTCAGGGCATTATGTAAAACAGGCCGATTTGATGTTACCGGATTAATGTGAATAGAAACCTTCCTGTCAACAGCCTACGCCCGCCCAGAACGGTCGATGCCACCGGAATCTACATTCATTTTCCGTATTGTATTCAGAAATGTTCCTATTGCGATTTTTATTCCATCGCTCTTCTGGATCGCACTCACCATAATAAGCAGCCTTCGCGAGATCAGTTGCTTCAGTTTAAATCGGCTATCGAGCTTGAATTTCGCGCAAGAGTGTCGAAGTTCCGCAGATTTTCGGGAGTAAATACGATTTACTTCGGTGGTGGTACGGCATCTCTCATGCCTCCCGATCTGATTTCAGACCTGATAGGTATGATCAGGTCTGAATTTGACTTAATTCCATTTGAAGACAATGCTGTCGAAGTTCCGACAGAAATTACGCTGGAAGGGAACCCCGAAAACTTCACACCAGAGTACCTGATAGAGTGCCAGCAAGCCGGGATTAACAGAATTAATGTGGGAATTCAGACTTTTTCTTCGGAATTTCTAGCTGGCATGAATCGATATTTCGATGAGGACCGTTATAATCGCATTATTTCAGATTTAATCACATTTGCCCCCCCTGCCTGCGGTA
>JAGRMX010000563.1 GCA_020441025.1 Leptospiraceae bacterium | reverse complement strand
CATCACCATTTATATGCGATCTTTATAAATGGTGATGGTTGAATTCGGTAGCTGTGAGCCCGAATTCAACCATCACCATTTATAAAGATCGCATATACCTCACCGGCCAGCCCCGGGAAGGTCAGCCGACCAACATTCAGATCTTCAATCGGGAGGATCTCAAGTTGATTACTACCATCGATTCCAATCGACTGGACGAAGCGGCCCGGGAACAACAATAGACCGACCTTTGTCTATATAATAGAAGGAATCGGAAGGCACCGGCGGATTTTCGTCGGTGCCTTTTTTATCTGGTCACCCGGAAATGAAGGTTGACTGCCCTTCTATTCTTTCTTTCCTGTACTGACTCGACTATGACAGCTATATTGGGCATATCCTGCTATTACCATGACGCGGCCGCCGCGTTGATCAAAGACGGTGAAATTGTCGCGGCCGCACAGGAAGAACGTTTTACGCGCAAAAAGCACGACGCGTCCTTCCCGCATAACGCCATTGATTTCGTCCTGCGGGCCGGCAAAATCGGACTCGAGGATGTCACGCATGTCGCTTTCTATGATAAATCATTTCTGAAGTTCGAGCGCCTGCTGGAATCGATCCTGAGTGCTTCGCCGGGAGGCATTCGTTTATGGCTGACCGCCATGCCATCCTGGTTGGATCATAAGTTGCTGATCAAGCGTACGGTGTACAAACAACTGGAGGAATTGAATCCCCGGGCGGAATTTATTTTTCCGGAACACCATGAAAGCCATGCCGCTGCGGCCTTCTATCCCTCGCCCTATCAGGCCGCCGCATTTCTGACTATTGACGGCGTGGGCGAATGGGCCACCACTTCCTGGGGCACTGCCGACGGAAATCGCTTTCACATGAAACAGGAGATTCGATTTCCGCATTCGCTGGGAATGTTGTATTCCGCATTTACCTATTATACCGGATTTAAAGTTAATTCGGGCGAGTATAAGGTCATGGGACTCGCGCCGTACGGCGAGCCCACTTATGTGCAAAAAATATATGATAACCTGATTGATGTAAAAGAAGACGGCTCCTTTCGATTGAATATGGATTATTTCGGCTATGCGGCCGGCTTTCGCATGACCAATAGCAAGTTTCATGATCTATTCGGCGGTCCGCCGCGCAAGCCCGAGAGTATGCTCACACAACGGGAAATGGATCTGGCGCGTTCGGTGCAGGTGGTTATCGAAGAGTGCATGCTCAAGCTGGGCAATCACATTCACAGAACTACCGGCCTCGATCACCTGTGTCTCTCCGGCGGCGTGGCCCTGAACTGTGTGGCCAACGGCATCCTGTTGCGCGAAGGAAACTTTAAAGATATATGGATTCAACCGGCGGCGGGCGATGCGGGCTCTGCGCTGGGCGCCGCTTTATTGACCTGGTTTCGGGTACTGGATAATCCCAGGGAGCCGGCTCGAGCGGCCCGTTTGCAAAAGGCATCCTATCTGGGGCCGGAATACAGTCGGGACGAAATCAAAACTTATCTGGAACAAAATCAAATTCCGTACACCGAGTATGCCGATAACCTGGAAGCGGCCCGCACGGCGGCCAAACATTTATCAGAGGATAAGGTTGTCGGCTGGTTTTCCGGACCGATGGAGTTCGGCCCCCGCGCTCTGGGTGCGCGCAGTATCCTGGGTGATCCGCGCAGCGATAACGCCCAATCGGTTATGAACCTGAAAATAAAATTTCGGGAATCATTCCGACCATTCGCTCCCAGCGTGTTACGTGAGGATGTCGGCCAGTATTTCGATCATAACTCGGATTCACATTACATGTTGATTGTGGCGCCGGTAAAAAAGGAACTGCGCCGGGAAATGAGCGCGGACGAACAGAAATTATTCGGCATTGAAAAGCTTAACGTAAAACGCTCCACATTGCCGTCGATTACGCACGTGGATTATTCCGCGCGCATTCAAACCGTCACACAGGAAAATCATCCAGCCTACTACGAACTCATCAAAGAGTTTAAGAAACTCACCGGATACGGCGTGGTCATCAATACTTCTTTTAATGTTCGCGGAGAGCCGATTGTTTGCACTCCGGCGGAAGCATACACCTGTTTTATGCGTACGCATATGGATTACCTGGTTCTGGAAAACTTCATACTGGATAAGACCGTGCAGCCCGAAATGAAAGACGATGTGGACTGGCAGAAAGAGTTCGAACTGGATTGATTTTCAATCACCCTATACCAGTGATACGGTTCATCGCAGAATTGAAACGGATAAAGCATCGTAACGAAGAGACCACCACGATTAGCTGAATTGCATATGAAAACAACGCGCAAATATTATTTCAAGTTACTGGTCTTCACCCTTATTTTCCTGGTCATCCAGCACATTTTTCATTTCGCTCTTGTG
>JAGRMX010000562.1 GCA_020441025.1 Leptospiraceae bacterium | reverse complement strand
CCACCATCTGCTTTTATCTGTTCGGATTTGGTCTTATGTTCGGCCAATCTCAGTGGGGTATGTTTGGTGCGGATAGTTTTATACCCCGCCTGGATGATTTCTGGACGCCGACCTTTTTCGTTTTCCAGTTGGCCTTCTGTGGAACCGCCGCCACCATTGTGTCGGGTGCCGTGGCCGAACGATTGAGTTTTCGAGCTTATCTGTTCAGCAGCGCGATGATCTCCGCATTGATCTATCCGTTAATCGGGCATTGGAGTTGGTCGGGTTTATGGGGCCATACCAGCGAGGGTTGGTTGGCTCACCTGGGATTTGTCGATTTTGCCGGGAGTACCATCGTGCATGGTACCGGCGGGGCGGTTGCGCTGGCGGCCGTGTTGATTGTTGGTGCTCGCACCGGTCGTTTCCCGCTTGGTATGCCGCCCCAGAAAATCAACGGCAGCAATCTGCCCCTTGCCATGCTCGGTGGGATTATTCTCTGGTTCGGATGGATTGGCTTTAACGGCGGCAGCGCCCTGGAGTTAAATCATACAGTACCACATATTATCAGCAACACGTTGCTGGCGGCCGGGGCCGGTCTGGTCACTTCTTTGCTAGTCAGCTGGATTCTGCTGGGATATCCGGAAGCGACCATGCCATTGAATGGTTCCCTGGCGGGGTTGGTGGCCATCACCGCTTCCTGTTTCGCGGTAAGTGAGATTGCGGCCTTGATTATTGGCGCCGTGGGCGGTGGTCTGGTGATACCGGCCGAGAAGCTGCTCGAAAAATTCAAAATCGACGATGCGGTCGGCGCTGTACCCGTGCATTTGTTTGCCGGAGTATGGGGCACCATTGCGGTAGGTATATTCGGCGACCCGGTACTGCTGAATACCGGACTGGGACGCTGGGAACAAATTGGTGTACAGGTTGCTGGTACTTTGATTTCCACCGGTTCTGCCTTCACTCTGGCTTTCCTGTTGCTTTCGGCTTTGAATCGAATACGACCGTTGCGGGTGCGCATGGAAGAAGAACGGTTGGGTTTGAACATCACCGAACATCGCGCCACGACCGAAATTATCGATCTATTGATTGCTATGGAGCATCAACAGAAAACCGGCGATGTGAGCGAGGATGTTCCGGTAGAGCCGTTCACTGAAGTCGGGCAGATAGCCGAGCGTTACAATCGCGTGCTGGCCCGTGTCCGGGAAACTTTACAGGAGAATGAAGAGGCTCGTAACATTCTGGCGGATGCCTTTCAACGCGTGCATGCCGAACAGGCCCGGGCAGAATCGCTTTTATTGAATATCCTGCCTCCGGCGGTGGCGGATCAACTCAAAGAAAATCGCGGTACAATCGCTCATTCATTCTCGGAAGTAACGGTAATGTTTGCCGACATTGTGGGCTTTACTCGCTTTGCGGACCGCTATCGGGCCGAGTCGGTTGTGAGCATGTTGAACCGGGTCTTTTCCATTTTCGATGAGCTGGTAGATGAGTATAATCTGGAAAAAATAAAAACCATCGGTGACGCGTACCTGGTTGTAGGGGGGTTACCCGGACCCACACCGGACCATGCTATAAACGTGGCCCGTTTCGCATTGGAAATCATGGAGCGCATTCAGAGGTTTCGCATCAATCGTTCGGAGCGATTGGAATTACGCGTCGGTATCAATACCGGACCGGCTGTAGCGGGCGTCATCGGTACAAAAAAATTCATCTACGATATATGGGGCGATTCCGTCAATCTGGCCAGTCGTCTGGAATCCCACGGACTGCCCGGGGAGATTCAAATCAGTGCCAGCACGGCTCAGCAATTGTCATCACGATTCATTGTAGAGCCGCGAGGACCTATTGAGATTAAAGGTAAGGGTCTGATAGAAACCTTTTTGTTAAAGGGCTTGCGACCGACCGCTTCCGAACCCGACTTTGCCTGAAGTGCGGCCGGCTTGCCTGACCCGGGCCGTTTTTATAGCCACGGATTCTATCCGGATTGAATTTACACCCGAATGCAGGGATGCTTCACTTTTCGAATTGACCCGGGACCCGCTGTTGGATTTCCTGTCGCGAACCTGATTTGCGAGCGTGGTGGAACTGGTAGACACGCCAGATTTAGGTTCTGGTGCTTCGGCATGGGGGTTCGACTCCCCCCTCCCGCAGTTTTATTGGGCATATCAAACTTGGCTTCGCCAAGATTTGATAATCAGCCGAGGGGGGCTTCACTCCTCGATCTTGTTATTGGGCATATCGAAATGGCTTCGCCAAGATTCGATAATCAGCCGGGGGTGGCTTTGATCCCTCCATCTTGTTATTGGGCATATCGATTTATTGGGCATATCGAACTTGGCTTCGCCAAGATTTGATAATCAGCCGGCGGGCCCTGCCCAGTCTCAGCCTTTATCTTC
>JAGRMX010000561.1 GCA_020441025.1 Leptospiraceae bacterium | reverse complement strand
GTATTTCGATCGCAAGCGTTACTCCGCCACCCGACGCGATCGGTTCGTATATGACATGGCCATTCTGATCAATCCGGACGACCCGGCACCGCCCAGCGATACGGAAGCGATCAATCGCTTTGCCACCGCCGCGGAACACTGCGGCTTCAGCGTGGAAATTATCGGTAAAGGCGATTACAGCCGGGTTGGCGAGTTTGACGCGTTGTTTCTGCGCGAAACCACCGCCGTAAATCATCATACCTATCGTTTTGCGCGCAAAGCCCAGGCCGACGGGCTCGTGGTTATTGACGATCCGGACTCTATTTTGAAATGCACGAATAAAGTGTACCTGGCCGAACTGCTGGGTCGAGCGCGCATCGCTACGCCCGATACGTTGATCGTGCATGACAAAAATCGCGATCAGATCGAATCACGACTGGGCTTTCCCTGCGTGTTGAAACTACCGGACTCGTCTTTTTCCCAGGGAGTCATCAAGGTAACCGATCATCAGGAATTACAAATGGCATTGAACAAAATGCTGACCACTTCCGATCTGGTGATAGCGCAAAAATTTACGCCCACCGAATTTGATTGGCGCATTGGATTGATCGACGGCAAACCGCTGTTCGCCTGCAAGTACTTCATGGCCCGCGACCACTGGCAGATTTATAACTGGGAAGCGGGAGGCGACACCACCCAGGGCAACGCCCAATCCATTTCCACCCATGAAGATTTTTCCGGCGAATATGAATCGCTGCCGATTTCAGCCGTGCCGGCCGCCGTTTTGCAGACGGCCATACGCGCGTCGCGACTGATCGGCGACGGCCTGTACGGTGTGGATCTTAAAGAAATCAACGGTCAGCCGTCGGTCATTGAAGTGAACGACAATCCCAATATCGACTCGGATATTGAAGACGCCATATTGAAAGCAGAATTATACAATCTGATCATGCAATCGTTCTTAAGACGGCTGGAACAACAAAAACGGGCGGGCTTCAATTCCGCCGACTTAAAATGAACTCCTCCGAACTTAAAACTCGCGCGAGTCTATTCACAGTCACCGGTATAGAACTGGAGTACATGATTGTGGATCGGGATTCGCTGGCCGTGCGTCCCATCGCCGATCGTTTTTTTTACGATCTGGCCGACGCGCCCGTCAATGAATATGAAAACGGATCGATCGCCTGGTCCAACGAACTGGTCAACCACGTGATCGAGCTGAAATGCAACGGCCCCGCTCCGGCGTTACGCGATTTATCCGACCGGTTTGCCGAAAACATAGCTACCATCAACACTCGCTTGCAGGCGTACAACGCGCGCCTGATGCCCACGGGAGCGCATCCCTTTATGCGTCCCGATACGGAAACGCGACTGTGGCCCAATGAAAACAATGAGATATACGAGCTGTACGATCGTATTTTTAACTGTCGAGGGCATGGTTGGTCTAACTTGCAGAGCATGCACATTAATCTACCGTTTGCGGATGATGACGAGTTCGGTCGCCTGCATGCCGCCGTTCGATTGCTGTTGCCCATTCTACCCGCTTTGAGCGCCAGTTCGCCTCTGCTGGAAGAGAGCTGGGATTCACATCATGACGCCCGTTTGCGCTTTTATCGCACCAACCAACAGCGCGTTCCGGTGATCACCGGCGATTTGATTCCCGAACAGGTATTCACCGAAGGGGATTACCACCGACATATTTTTGACCCTATTCGCGCGGCGATGACACCTTTGGATCCGCTGGGCATCCTGGAATACGAGTTTTTGAACTCCCGGGGAGCCATCGCGCGATTCGATCGGGGCGCTATTGAAATCCGGGTACTGGATACACAGGAATGTCCGCGCATGGATATAAGCATCGCTCTCGCCGGCATTGCCGTACTGCGCTGGTTGACCGGACACACGCGAGCCGACATGGATTTTCATGCCCCGGCGGATGTAACGCTGCCCGCCGCACCCGGGTATGCGATCCAGTGCGATTGGACGGCGTCGGATTTATTGAACATCTTTGAGCAAATCATCCGTACCGGCGAAGATACGATCATTTCGAACGAGCGCTTTTTGAATTTGTTTCATTTCCCGGCGGCATCCGGCAGCGCCCGGCAACTCTGGCGACACATATTTACGACGATTATTCATCCGTTATTGAAAGCGCCCGAACAATGCGCACTGCCGGTAATTCTGGAACATGGCAGTCTGTCCACCCGCATCAAGCGATCGTTGTCTGCGCATTCGCTTCAACACTCGCATATTGTGGAACTGTACCGCCAATTCGCCGATTGTCTGGCTACCAATAGGGCCTATGTCCCCGCAAACACACTCTGAAGACCGGCGATCAATGCGATTCTTACTGACCTGTGAACATGGCAGCAATGCCATACCCGCGCGTTATAAAC
>JAGRMX010000560.1 GCA_020441025.1 Leptospiraceae bacterium | reverse complement strand
ATCCGCATTTTCGTCGGATGAGTCGCTATCCATTACCGGTTCATCATCGGGATCATTCGCATTGGTATCCGTCGGCAGTGGTTCGTCCATTGTCGGATTGGAATCGGTGTTATCGATCTCATTCGCGTCCGAATTATCCGAATCCTCATCGAAAAAATCAAACCAGCTATCTTCCTTCTCTTCATCCTCGATGTCGTAGTGTACGAACTCGCCATCGACCTTGCCACGCAATGCCGACTGAGCGTAGGCCGCCCAGACGGTAGCGGCCCGGGTTCCGCCGCCGCTGATAGGCGCGCCTTCATCGTGTCCCAGCCAGACCACCGTGACTTCGCCCGGCACCATTCCTACAAACCACGCATCGTGGTAACCGTACAGATTATGAAACTTACGTCGGACCGAGGAAACCATCTGCACGGTACCGGTTTTTCCGGCTACATCGAAGGGTAGATACCCGGCGTCGCGTTTGCGTCGATTACCGATAAACGCCGCCGTACCGCCTTCATTATCATCGAACACATAAGTCATCAATGCAACGGCTTTGTTGGCCGCTTCGTCGGATAAAATCGTATCGCCGGTGTCTTCTTTCGCACAACACAGCAAATCCCCACTCGCGTCTTCAATGCGCGTAATCAAGCGCGGATATACAAAGCGACCCTGGTTGCCCAGCACGGCGTACAATCGCGCCAGCTCCAGAGGTGTCAGTTCGGCCGAACCCAGCGCGAGACTCAAATTGGTCGGCAATCGATTTTCCCAATCCAGTTCATCGGTTGCGCTGGCATCCTGGGGTAACGCTTCGATAATTTTACGCCGAAAAGTTCGGATGCCCACTTCATACAACGTGTGTACCGCCACCGAATTAATGGAATGCGCGAGCGCTTTACGCAGCGGTATGGGTCCCAGATACACGCCATCCCAGTTGCGCGGTGAATAACCGTTATAATTGGGACGCGTATCATCCACAATCGAGTTGATATCGACCACATCTTCATACATGGCCACGGCGTACAGAAAGCCTTTGATTGTGGAGCCCGGCTGCCGACGCATGCGCCATACCCGATGGGTCATATTGCCCTCGGTAACACGCACACCTCCCACGACCGCGCGGATATCGCCGGTGTAAGCGTCCAGACTGACAATCACGCCGTTGATGCGCCTGGCCAGACGGGCGAGAGTATCCGCGTCCACCTTATCGGTTTGCTTTTGCATTTCGGTACGCAGCCCTTCCACCGCACTGCGTACCGACGCCAGTGCCGCACGTTGGCGGTAATAATCAATGGTGGTGTAGATTTTTAACCCGCCTTTGCGAATTTCATCTTCGGGCAGCATGTCGTACAATAATTCTTTAACGCGTTCATTGGCGGTCGGAGCGAGATTCAATGCGAAATCCCGGCTGGCGCCGTACTTTCCGATTTCGCCCGCGTCGGATCCATCGGCGCTGACATGCACATCATAACGTTTTAGAAATCGCTGCAACGCCAGATTCCGGTCGGCTTCGGTGAGCAATTCCGCTTTGACCAGTCCATCCAGCACCAGTTCCTGCTTGCGCAGAGATAAGTCGATGTTATTCAAAGGACTGTACGCTACCGGGCTGGGATAGAGGCCCACGATCATGGCGGCCTCGGCGGCATCCAGTTGCTCGGGGGGTTTGCGAAAATAAAACCAGGAAGCCTCTTCGGCTCCGATGCGGCCCTCGCCCATGTAGATTTTATTCATGTACAGACACAGGATTTCATCCTTGGTGAGATGATCCTCTATTAAAAAGGCCACGAATGTTTCGTACAACTTGCGATACAAAGTACGCGAACGATCGGTATACAAATTGCGCGCCAGCTGTTGTGTGATGGTACCGCCGCCCTCACTGAAACGAAACCGCAGCAGATTGTTCAACATGGCCCGCGCAATACCCCGCACGGAAATGGCGCCATGCTCATAAAACTCGCGATCTTCGGACGCGACCGTAGTCTGTGAAAGCCAGGTCATGGCCTCGCAGGTACGCATGGTCATGTGCGATCCGCGAATAGGCAGGTATTGACCGATGAGGCGATCGTTCACATCGTAAATTTCAATGGGCGGGCGGCGCTCGCTTTCCCCGCGCCCGTACAGCCATTCTTTTTGCTGTTCCAGGTCGGTGATGATTTCACCGCGATCAAAAAGATAACTTATGAATACATAGGCGGTGTAAGTTCCCACCAGTAAAGTAACCGTCATTACGGCCAGGAAGGTGTAACGTTTCCAGCGCGGTTGCAGAAATACAATCAGCGCCTCGGTTTTTTCGCGCAGCACGGGCCACACGTTTACGCGAAAGCCTTCGATGGCCGCTGCCAGAAATTTTATTACAATCAGGTACAGTTCACGAATTTTATCACGCATGCGTTTA
>JAGRMX010000055.1 GCA_020441025.1 Leptospiraceae bacterium | reverse complement strand
ATATTCAGTAATAGCTTTTCCGATTTTTGATGTTCGTCTTGCAGGCGAGCTTCCGCGCTGTCGCGCCCGCGGATAAACAGATAGGCCAGCAATAATAATATCAACTGGCTGCCGATGATGTCCGGCAACACTTCGTCCGGTCGGAACTGTGTCGGTCGCGGACCAAAAAGCGACTCCCCGCCCAGAATTTTAAAATAGGTCTGATGGGCAATAAGGGCCAGAAAGGGAATTATTGCCAGAAAGAATCGAATCCGGGGTCGATTGCGAGAAACCAGCAAAAGTGGTAAAAGCATTCCGACCGGATAAAAATAATGTACGTGCTGGCCGCTGAACCCGTAGGCCACCAGACTGCAGTGCAGCACAAAGAAAAAGCACAGAATAATCTGAGCTGCGAGTATGCGGCGTACGCGCAGAACAAGCCAGACGATTGTAAATGCGGTCAGACCATGCAGCGTAATCAAGTAGAGATATTCGACCTGCTCTGGAGGAACAGGCACGCCGATCATCACGGCGGTAAATATCCAGAGCAACAGGGCGGCGTTAGCCGTGAGCTGGAAAGATCGTCTGTCCTTTTCGGGTAAAGCGGCGGAGATGTGCTTTCCCTGCAACCAGCCGATGATAGCCCCCGCCTTTTGCATTATATTTCGACCCATAGCCGGATCGTAAGTATGATTCGGGATCGATCAACAAAAATTTGTTATGGCTGTAATTTGCCCGAAATCGCAGAGCAATGAAAGGGTCTTATGCTGATTGCATTCTTTTAAACTAATAAAATACAAGTATTCATTTTCGCATTTACCGATCTCAGCGGCGTTTTTCTTTGCGAATGACCAGTTTTAATCCGGACCAGACTTCATTGACCGCGCAGACTTTTACGTCCACAAGGTCGATGGTAAGAGCATGATTGCGAATTGTATCCTCGGTGATGTCGGTCGATACTTTTGATGCTTTTTTGGGCCACGATACCCAGATCATTCCGTTTGACGCGACGTATTCACGAGCCTGGTCGATGAGCTTTTTGATTTGTTTGCTTTCGGTAGCGAACAGATGGATGAAATCGAGTTCTTTGCGCCAGGCTTTTACGAGGGTCACATCCGCCGGTAAATCCGCCACCAACTGATCGTACTGCATGGGTGGATTCTTGATCATAATGCTGAAACCCGGCTTTATGCCCAGTTTTTTTACCAGAGGTGTTCCCGAATAACCGGCCATATTATATCTCCAGTCAGAATGACGATTTTCAGAACGTTACTTTTGCCATCGGATTGTAGGTTGGAAATGCTCCGCGAACTTTCGATTAGCGATCATGGGGATCGATCTTTCCAACCCTTTTCACAGGTCGGTCGTAGTTCCAGCATTGTGGTCACCCGGATGTTGGTAATTCGTCGCAACGTTTCGTAGTGAAACAGGTAGCTCACATGTTTCCGCTGTCAATAAAATCAACAATATGCTCCCCAGGATGAGCGAGTCTGCTATATAATAAATTTGAAATTGCAGGTGTGAATCCCGTGCAAGGGTGTGCGAATCAAGATTGGGATAGATTAAGAAGTAATTGAGGCCCAAAAAAACCAACTGACTCAGCAATAGCCAGAGCATTGCCATTATATAAAACACGCGGTTTTTATTCTCCCGGGCGCTTTTAACGTATAATCCAAGAACCAACAGCGCATTGGTTATGAGCATTCCCGCTATATTTGCATGGTCAGGCAATGCCTTTGCGGGAATGAAGTACAATAGTGTGGAAGTGATTCCAAATGCGGCACCTACGAAAATAATCCCCGATCTCATCCAGGCGCTGAATACTNTAAAAAACAATATCCAGGTAACATGCACAATTGCGATCAATGTGCCGGTGCGTATACCCATTACAAACAAAAATTCCTCTGCCAGTAAAATAATATTGATTGAGCTGATTGTAAGCAAAGTAACGACTGCGGTTAACTTTATCCAGAGTGAATGCTTTTGTATAAAATCCGGTAAGCTCATTGCATTTTATGCATTATTACGGTAAGTGCGTTGGATGCTTCGGTCGCAATGTCATGATTTATGCTTGCACGTTCGGTGGATTTGGGCTTTGCTTAATGCTCAGGTGTTGAAGTTTGTGCGTTCATTGCAGTGGAAAACTGAATTTATAAGCATTGATAAAAAACGGCACAACTCATCGTTAAGAGCCATATGGGTGCCGGTAAAGAGATAAGAAGGCAAAGTAAAGCCAGGAGAGCATGGCGCAGCGTAAGGTTCTTGAAAAGATTTGAGACCATTGCTGATATGAAAACAGGAAGGCCCGGGTATAGAAAAAAAATGGCCAGGGCGATTGTCCATATCGGTTTCCGGCCCAGGGTATAAACTTCCTCGTCGGGAATACAGATAAATCCAACTGCGGTTAATGGCCAGATTATAAATGCGATTAAGAACGCTCTTGCGATGCCGAATCGTCTGAAAAGATACAATTCAATTTCGGCGAGGAGAGTCAGTGCCAGGAAGGTGGCCGCGACAAAGCCGAAAGTGTGATAAAGGAATTCCAGGTATACGTTCATTTTTTCTTGCGATTATCAAATAAACAATTAATCACTACAATTGGTTCCAATTCTTATTGTCTATCGTTAATGTCGCCCGAACCTGGCATATCCTATCTTCAGGTTAGTATTCGGTAATTGCTATTCCTGGCGTAAAATATATACCCCTGGCGGCTTCTTTTCCCGAACATATTCTACGGTAACCTCAGTTCGGTCGGCATTGAAAATAATTCTGTACACACCCGCATGAGCCGCGCGCACATTTAAATATGGCTCTCGGTCATCCTTGTTTTGAAAAGCATAGTGTCCCCTGTTTGCTGGAAGAGTACCTTCGTCGGATTCCGGCGTGGTCAGCGAATAGTAAAATGTACCATCGGGCCTGAAGATAATGTATCCGCCTGTCTCTTTATTAATGAAGGTTCCATCAATCGGTACCTGGTTGCCGGCGCAACTGCACAGAAACAGCGCCAGTAAAAATGAAATCCACTGTTTGCCCATGCCCTTACTCAACTTTTCGACCGCCTATATAGGTAGACAACACGCGAATAGTACGCAGGTCATTCGGTTCAACATCCAGCGGGTTTTGATTCAGGATCACCAGGTCCGCCAGTTTGCCCGCTTCAATGCTGCCGATTTTATCTTCCATGCCCAATTGCCAGGCGGCTTCGATGGTAACCGCCCGCAGCGCTTGAAATGCCGAAATGGATTGGTCCGAACCGATGGTCCGGCCTTCACGGGTTTTGCGTTGTACGGCGGTGGCCATTAGGCTGAGTGGTTCTTCGGGATACATGGGCTGATCCGCGTGCAGAGTAAAGCGTACGTGTTGCTCGACTGCGGATGCCAGCGGCAACATACGCCCGGCCCGATCGGGACCGATGATGTCATTCTCTAAAGCCGGCCCATAATAATATAAATGATTTATATGAAAGCTCAGTGTCAGCCCGTTCACCTGGATAGTTTGCATAATGTCGGGCGGCACTAATAGACAGTGCTCCAGACGATGTCGATGATCGGATCGCGGGTTTTGTTCGAGCACCGGAATCATGTCGGCCAGTACTTCCCGCGTGGCCTGATCGCCCTGGGTATGAATGGCCAATTGCCAGCCCCGGTCATGAAATGTTTTTAATTGCTCGCGAAAAACGTCGCGAGAAAGCACGGCACCGCCTCGATTGTCGGCCGGCAGGCCGAGGCCGTTCTGCATCAGGTTGCTCTGTAAATAAGGTTCGCTCAGGTACATGGATCCGGTGTAGGGCGATCCATCGTACCAGATTTTTATGCCGATCAATTGAAAGCCGGGATCATCGCGTTCCGGTTTATCCGGAATTTCAAAAGGCGATTCGGCTTTTAAATATACGAAATTTCGTACGGTCGTTTCGCGTTCGGGCAAAGCACCGAACATGGCAAGCATGCGTAATAAGAGGCCCGGATCTTCGGCCGAAAACCAGCGCATCAGCATCAACGGCTTATCGTCATTACCAAAAACACCGGCGGTGCCTATGCTTGTGATTCCGTTTTGCGTATAGCCCCGCAATACCTGTTTAAAATTATCTTTAATATCAAAAGTATCCAGCGCCTTTTGCATGAAGGGTTGCATGGCGGCCACTTCCACAATAAAGCCGGTCAGTTTTCCGTTATCATCCACTTCATAGTGCGAGCCGGGCGCGGGACCGGGTGTGTCGGCATCGATGCCCACCGCTTCGAAAGCGGCGCTGTTGGCCCAGGCGGAATGCATGCTCTGAGACAGAATCACCACCGGATTGTGCGGCGCGATTTCATCCAGTTGAGTAATATGCGGCGTTTCCAGTCCGTGTACCAGAATCGGATCGAATCCTTTGCAAAAAATCCAGTCACCCGGTTCCGTTTTCGCAACCGCTTGCTGCAATTCCGCCCATACTGCTTCCGGACTGTCATGTTTGAAGCCGCTCAAATCGACGAGCGTATGCAGATAAGCCGACAATTCGGGGTGAGTGTGGGCGGCGATAAAACCGGGCAGCACAGTAGCGCCGGCCAGATCGACTTGCTGCGCGTCCGGACCGGCGGCGGCTAACACCTGCCGCTTGCCGCCGACCTGTACAATCACTCCTTCCCGGATCAACAACGCGTCGGGCCGGGTGGAAGCAGCGTCGGAGTTTTCCGCCATTGTGATGACGGTACCGTTATAAAAAACAATTTCCGGAGCGGGTTGATTCTCGCAGGCGCACAGTAGAGTGAACAACGGTATGATAATAAATGTCCGAATGGTTATAGTTTGCATGGATTACCTGTTTATTATTCAGTGACCGGTTCCTGTTCGGTTGAATTGATTCCTGTGTGTGCTTGCCCGATTCGCGTCGATTCCCGCGTGTGTTTCTCTGTTCGGTTGCATCGATGCCTGTGTGGGCTTCACCGCCGGAGCTGACCGATTTAGTTTGCGGCAGATTTCTGAACGCGATTTCACTGAACATTTATAACCGGCCGGCAATCGTCAACCGGATATGTCGCGGCGGTTTTACGATTGATTGCGAAAGCCAGGCTGAAAGAGTGTGATTATGTGGAAAGCGCCCGAACATAAATACCTGGTTCCAGAGGATGGAAAATTCAAAATAAAGGACAGTCGCACGGAGCCGGAGAATGATCCCGGTAAAAAGAAGTGCAAGGCCGAACTGGAAGAGCTGGTTGAGGAATTGCATGATTTGCAGAGAATCCTGTACGCGCACGATCATCATTCCGTATTATTGATTTTTCAAGCGCTGGACGCCGCCGGTAAGGATTCGACCATCCGTGCCGTAATGAGCGGCGTGAATCCGGCCGGTTGCCAGGTATACTCGTTCAAGCAGCCCAGTGCGGAAGAGCTGGATCATGATTTTTTATGGCGCTGTGCTCTGCGACTACCGGAGCGCGGTCGCATCGGCATATTCAATCGTAGTTACTATGAAGAGGTGCTGGTGGTGCGTGTGCATCCCGAGTTTCTGGAAAACCAGCGCCTGCCGGCGGATGTGGATTGGAAAAACATCTGGCAACATCGTTTTGAATCGATTCGGAACTTTGAAGAACATCTGGCGCGCAACGGTACGATTATTCTCAAGTTCTGGTTGCATGTCAGTCTGGCGGAACAAAAACAGCGCTTCCTGGATCGTCTGAACACACCCGAGAAGAACTGGAAGTTCAGCGCGGGCGATGTGGCCGAGCGCGAGCATTATAAAGAATACATGCACGCCTTTGAAGAAGCGATCAACGCCACATCCCGGCCCTGGGCGCCCTGGTATGCCATACCGGCGGATGATAAGCCATATATGCGCATGACGGTGGCGCGCATTGTCGTAGACGCTTTAAAAAGTCTGGGGCTGAATTATCCGGAAGTTACCGCCGATGAAAAAGCGCGCTTTGATGAAATGCGCAAACTCTTGCACCAGGAATGATGTTGCTTCATATGTTTTAAATTACGCATATTGTGGTCGTGAAAAGCAGCTAATTCGTTACAGCTCAACTCTGGCATCATCACCGACAATTGGGCATCTTTGTATGGCCAGCGAAGCTGTCGAGTGCGCTGTTGTTCGTTGACCGGTGAAGGGCGTCGCGAATAGTTTAAACCACACATAGATACCGGTAATTGCTTATGTGATTACCAGCCCAGAATAGGAACTGTGGCGCGAAAGGAAGTGTTTACTTCGGCAGCATTCAGTTGGGCATTAACGCCGCTTTGATGGACCGTGTCGCTGCTACCGTTATTCTGTTCCAGTATCATAGCGAGCCCCGTGTCGTTATATGCGACTATTACTGCAACCGTTCCATCGCTACCAACGTCGTTTCCGGTGTGGCCTGTTCCAACAATACCCAGAGCTTTATTATTCTGGGCGATTGAATCAAAAGCAACTTTGGAAGAATCAATCAATTGAAAGTTCGGGATTGTATAAAGATAAGTTCCCGAGCCCGCTGTTGCACCGGTATTATTCGTATGTCGATAGTTATACATGATTTCCATCGAATCTCCGACTCTACGCCAGGCTGCTTGATCAATGATCGGAGTGGTTGCCTTTGTCGGGGCTGTGACTGTTGCGTTTATCTGCATATCAAACTTAACCCACCTGGAAATCTGCGACGAGTTTTCCTGAACCTGAAATAGGGTGAGTAAAGCGTTTAAATCATCGTCCGAGACCGGAGTGGTCGGTAGGCTACAGGCATTAAAAAACAGGCCGAATAATAATACAGCGATGGTCGCGTGGTATACTCTTTGCATTCTACTTCTCCATTTTTTAGAGTGTGATATGGTTTGATCCAATATCCCAACGATATGCTTGGCTGTGGAGAAGAAATACCCTACACAGGGGGATTCAAAAAGAATCCTGTGTAAAAAATGATAGCTGATTCGCCAGATTGATGAATACCGGCTTTCTGGGCCCTGATTACCGGTCTCTTCCGGTGTTTATGACTGAAGGAGGTTTTGGAAGACCGGTGGAAAAGATTCAGTCCTCCGCGCGAAGAATACGCACCTTCCACTAATATACCACGTCCCCGTGACCGGGACGGGCGATGATCAAATCACCGTGTTCTTCCATGTTGCGTAAGATAGCCACAATGTATTGCTGCGCTTCTTCCGCGTCGCGTCGCAGTACCGGCCCCATGAACTCCATTTCCTCGCGCAGCATATCGGCCTGCCGACGGGATAGATTGCCGAATACTTTCTCGCGCACATCATGATCGGCTATCTTGAGCGCGCGGGCCAACTGCTGACGATCCATATTCTGCAGCGCAAAACGCAGCGAGTGATCATCCACAAGAACGATATGATCGAAGATAAACATCTTCTGTTTGATTTCTTCGGCCAGTTCCGGGTCTTCCGTTTCCAGAATCTGAATAATGGATTGTTCCGTCGCACGATCGGCCAGATTCAACATATCCACCGCCACTTCGATGCCGCCCGCCCGGGCAAAATCCTGCGGTTGATTGAAGAACTTGCGTTCCAGCGTGCGTTCCAGTTCGGCCAGTACGCCGGGATCGATTCGCCCCATGGTGGCTACCCGTCGGGCTACATCGGCCTGCAAAGCGGCGGGCAGGCCGGCTAAAAGCGCGGAAGCGACCGCCGGTGTCAGGTAACACAGAATCAAGGCGATGGTCTGGGGATGTTCGCTTTGAATGAAGTTCAATAAATGTGTGGGATCCACCGCGCGCAGAAATGCCAGGGGTTGCTTCTTTTGCTCCCTGGTAATGCGCTCCATGATCTCCGCTGCTTTTTCCGGACCAAAGGCGTGTTCCAGAACCTGGCGCGCGTATTCCAGCCCGCTTTCCTGAATCAAATCCATGCCCAGCATGAGTTCCTGAAACTCACGCAGCACTTCGTCGATTTCGGCGGAAGTTACCCGGGGTAACTGCGTCATTTGCATGGTCAGCGCCATGGCTTCTTCTTCCGTCAAATGCCGAAAGACTTCCGCCGCCGCTTCGCGACCGATGGCGGTGCAGAAAATGGCGGCTTTCTCCCGTCCGCCGCGCTCGGTTGCAGGCGCGGCAGGATTCCGACGCCCAGTCGGTAAAACATCGGCCAATGGATCAAACATACGAAACCTCCGGCGGGGAATGTGGCAGAGTATGTGAATTGGAAAAAAGAATCGCAATCATTTTTTTGATCGTACCGGGCGGGGCTACCGGATTCGGATTGTGCCCATCCGGATAAGCGCCAACATGCGGTCAATGCGCTGTCCTGATTGCGCCACTTTGCTCTATCGAGGGCTTACGGCGAAAGGTTATATTTGGATCTGTCGTTCCTGCGGAGGGACGCACGCCCCGGTCCCGGTTTTACGTCGATTGCTGGGCAATCAACCCGTACAACGCATGCTCGGAACGGCACGTCCGGAACCGACCAATCCGAAGGCCTGTGCAATTTGTTCCCGTCGCATGCAGCGCGCCTATTTTAACACAATTGAACTGGATGCTTGCCGACGCTGTAATATCATCTGGTTTGATCATCTGGAACTGGAATCGGCCGGCGCCGATCCTTTTAGCAGTATGGAATTACGACCGGCTCTGTACGTGCGGGAAGACGATTCGCACGTTTTGCGTGCCATGCAACAACGCATGCAGAGTTACAGGCGTCGCATTACGGAACTGGAAGCGGAAGCCCGGGAGCGCGATAACGCCATTGAAATGTATACTCCCGAGACCTGGCAGCAAATTCCGTACATGCTGGGCTTTCCGGTACGATTGCAGGAACACCGACTGCACCGCGTGCCGGTGTTTACTTACATGTATATGGCTTTCATTGCCGTATTTGGCATTCTGTCTTTACTCGCACCGGAGGCGAATCGAACTTTTCTGGCATTTGTGCGTGGCAACGGATTCAATCTCTTAAACGCTTTCACTTATCCGCTTGTGGCTGCCGGTTGGTTATCGCTGCTTTTGAATCAATATTTTTTGTATCTATTTGCTCCGCATGTTGAAGATACTCTGGGCAAACGAAAGTTTTCGCTTTTATTACTGATTGCCACCCTGGTTGCCGCAATCGGTTTCTATTTTTCCAATTTCAACGACAGGATGGATCAGTTGGTCGGCAGTGGACCGGTGACCACTGCCGTGCTGGTTTTTTATACGCTCACTTATCCCCATGCGCGTCTGCGATTCAGCCTGCCTTTGATTCGCGTATTCACAACGATTACGGCTCCGGCCTGGTTCTTTTTGTTTCTATGGGTGGGTGTTGTCGGTTTTGGAATGTTCGGAGTCTGGTGGGGACTCCCGCTTTTTAACATATCCGCTCTTTTGGGCGGCATGCTGGCCGGCGCCCTGGTATATTTCTGGAGACAGATTTCCGGTTGATGTCCCACAGGGCCGTCATTCCACTGTACCGATTCGTAATGTATGCGAAAGCAATGTTATACGCAATCGTCGTGTGCGGCGAACTGCGAGGCGATTCGAATACATTGTCGTAAAAATATCATAGATTCGGCGCTCCGGAGTACCGAATCTTCAGTCGCAAAAAGCGATTGAATTTCGTGGAGAAATACAAATGAAACGAACCCTTGTAATCCTGTCGGTGATCATTGGAATCGTCATCCTGGCTTTTCTGGCCACATATCTGTTCGATCAAAGCTATCGACCGGAGCCGGAAGTACTGCAAAATCTGGAAGAGCAATACGGGGAACCGCATATTGTGAATCGCGCCGATGAGCAAATGCTGGTGATTCGCACGATCGGCGACCCCTCTGAATTCGGCGGCAAAGCCATCATGAAGCTGTTCAATGTATATACCGATTTGAGCAGCGACGAAATCAGTATGACTGATGAAGATTTTCCCGCCCCCCGGGCGCGCTGGCCCAAACCGCTCGACACACCACTGGACGAGTACGAAGGACACTGGGCCCTGCCGGCTCCGGAGGGTTTAACCGAATTGCCCGAAATCGATTCGGCCGACGGACTGGAAGTCGAACTGATTACCTGGCAACAGGGACCGGTGGCGGAGATTTTGCATATCGGTTCGTATGAAGCCGAAGTGCCCACCATCAATCGATTGAAAGAGTATGTGGAATCTCAGGGCTATGAACTGGTCGGTCCGCATGAAGAGGAATACTGGAACGGTCCCAGCATGTTTCCGTATCTAAATGATCCGGATGAATACTACACGGTCATTCGTTACAGGGTACGCAAAAAATAAATTGTAATGAACCATCAGCCCGGTAGACCGTTCGTTCGATGGTTGTTCCGGGGTCGTTCCGGGCTGGTGACCGGTTCGTTATAGGCTGATCAAAAATATTTATGCCGGGTCCTTGGCCTTTGCAGCGGAACCAACGCGTTTCCATATTTCGGCATTCGGTTTTACAAATACACGCTGCCAGTTCTGATCGATAATCCGTTGGTCAATCAACCACTCTCTTTCCGGACGCCAGAAGCCGGATGCGCTACGGGTCAGCAGTACATACTCCAGTTTTAGATTATGAATGTTTTGAATGAAGCCTTCTGGTTCGGGATAGATACCTGTTTCCTGCCAGTGGCCTTTTGTCGCGTTTTCATTATTACCATTCTCAACGGATATGTTTTCTTCGGCCGTATCGGCCCCCGCGTCGGGAATAAACTCGATTCGAGATGAGCGCGCATGCAACGGCCTGTGTTCGTCCGCAAAATTGGCCAGCATGTACACCGGACGCTGCACGTGAATGCCTCGCAGTGCGAAGGGTGCGTTGCTGCCCATTATGCCGAGGGCGCTATCCGGCGGGGCGTTGCTATTGATGTAATTCCAGGCCGCCGTAATATCCCGGTCTTCGCGATAGGTTGCATTCGCACTTTGAAGAAGTCCGATTAACATACACAGGCATAACATACTCAATAGTGTAATGTTTAAAATCCGGCGGGTGGCTTTTCGCAGGCGATGAGCATAAAGTAAATATATCAGAAGAATTGCCGTCAAAATCAACATTGCAGGCAGATAAGACACACCGTCAAATCGCCATAGATCGGGAATGAAATGCAAAGCCTGCGCCGAGAAATCGCTGATGAGCACGGACGGATTCAGTAATACACCATAGTGTTCGCGCAATCGCCCCAGGTTGATGAGCGTCTGGACGAGTGCAACCAATGCCGGTATAAGCGGCGGCAGTACGGACGAGAGCATTCCATGGTTCTGCAAATTTTGTCCGGTAACAATGGGCGTGCGGCTGATAAACAAACCGAGCAGGCCCATCGTCACCACCACAATAGCGGGCAGGGCCAGACGCGGCTGATGAAAGGGAATCACATAGCGATACACCAGACACAGTACGACGCCCATCAAAAGCAGGACCAGGACCGGTCGAAATTCGGAAGTCGTCAGCGATTTGATCCGACGGAGCATCGAACCGGACCCGCCGTGCACTAAAAACAGTACGCCCGTCGATAGACACAGCAACCATACGCCTGCGTAACCGGGATTCAATAAAAATGCGGTCGTATTGAACCCGGCAAATGGATGGTTATCAAAGAAACCGGCCGGATAGTAGCCCGCGAACAGATCTGGAAAAAATGGAACGGCCAGTCCGCCGGGGTATATTGGAGAACCGGTCAGCAGGAGATTGCGGCCATACCATTGCAGTGGAAAATATAGTATCCACAGGAGTGCAATTACCAAAAGCGACAACAGGGTTCCAACGCGTTTGGCATCCGCCGGTCTTCGAATGATGAGCAATGCGATGGCGAACAAAGCCAGAGCCGCGGCGTACGCCGCGCCGGTGTACTTCACGCAGGCCATGATGACCAGCGCGCCGGTCAATCCACCGGATGTGGCGGAGAAATTCTGATAACGGCGTGTCAACAGACGGATAAAAAAAAGCAGCGCCATGCCGGTCCAGGCGGCCAGCATCACATCGTTGTCCGCCGTCAATATGGAAGACTGCACGTGCGGCAACAGTAGAGTCACCAACGCAAACAGTTCTATAATAATAAAAAGTGTGTTGGTGTTTCCCGGCAATCGCCGCGCTAACGGTTGCGGTGAATTCGTCGCCGGTTCCGTTGAATTAATGATCTGGAATCGAAAATTGAGTAAGGTATATCCGCATTCACGGACCGCGGCATACAGTACAATCGCCCAGAATACCTGAAACAATTGCGCGGAGAAAGAGTGCCCGCCCGCCAGCAAAAAATAAGTATAAAAATATTCCGCCAGCATGGGATAATAGGGCGGCGATTGGTCTCCCGCAACGGTTGTGTTCCATTGCATGCGCCCCGCCGCTATCCATTGCGCCGGAAATTCCAGATGATAACTCAGGGCATCCCATCCCGCCGGCGGAGTACGCAGATTCAACCACGCGC